>JASFIV010000095.1:0-14603 GCA_050122475.1 Desulfobacterales bacterium
GTTTCAAGCAGCTGGCTGCCGCTTTGCCGCCGGACGTTTTCATTTTTGGTTTGGATGAGCATACGGCCTGTATCCTGGATTTTGCCAGCAATCAGGCGATTATCAAAGGGATCGGCCGGGTTACGTTACAGCGCTCCGGGCAGCAGCTGGTTTTTGGAAGCGGTGAGCGCTTTTCGATCGATGTGCTTAGGGGCACAGATGATGAAGGCCACTGGCAGCAGGTGTCCAAAGCGCCGCAAGAACCACAGGCGACGGCGACAGACGATGACGATGCCTTCTGGGGCCGAATTCATCAGCTGGAAGGCGATTTTCATGACGGACTCGAAACCCACGAGGCTCAAAAAACCACCAACGCTTTACTTGAGCTGGATCGAACCATTTGGCAGGCGCAACAGGATCTGGAAAATGCTGAGTCTGTTATCCAGGCCCGCGACACCCTGCGCGAGATGATTGCGATTCTGGGCACCCGGCTGGCAGTGTTGCCGCGCAGCGAAACCGATTGCCTGGCACCGGTCGTAGAGCAACTGCTGCAGGTTAGAGAAGCGTTCAGACAGCGCAAACAATTCGAAGAAGCAGATACCATCCGCGACTGCCTGCAACGCGCAAACATCATCATTGAAGACGACAAAGAGGGATCGCGTTGGCGGCTATCATCATGATCAGAGGTCAGAGGACAGAGGTCAGGAGCCAGAAGCGAGAAGCCAGTAGCAGTAAAAACTGACACCTGAACATGGAAATCTGTCTGAAAAAATTACTTAGAGAATAACGATGTTGAAGCATCCCCCACTATCGATACTGGCGATCTATGGAAAAGACAGCGTTGAACCCAATCCGTTTTTCGAGTATCTGCAATCCATGGCGCACGTCAAACTGGCGCTTGAAAAGGCTACCCCTGCGGATTTGAGCCCATACGATGTGGTGATCAGTGCCGATGTCAGAGAGGGACAAGAAAAAACCGAAGACCTCGAGCAGTTCGCCGCCGCCGGTGGCGGCTGGCTGAAGCTGGTGCACCGATCCACCCGCCCCCTGCCTGAGATTTTTGGCGCCCAGCCGGGTCAGATCGGACCGGATGCCGAATTACGGGTGTTGTTTAATGATCCGAATCATCCCCTGGCGCAACGCCTGCCCGATGCCGTCTATCTGGAAGGCGTATACCACCCTTTGAAGCCGGCTGCCGATGACAGCGAGCTGATATTATATGCCGACTGGCACTATGGGCATTCCCCGGTGCTGGTCGCGCGCGGGGCCGGAGAGGGCAAAGTCGCCTGTTCAACCCTGCAGGCCTATCACCACCCTGCCTTGCAGCAAATTTTTTACCGGCTTTTACGCTATCTGGCGGGAACCTGGGATAGCCGTAAAATGCTGGGTATCGGCATTTTGGGCTATGCGCCATCGGTGGGCAAAATTCACGGCCTGGGTGCTGAAAACACCAGCGGTCTGGAATTGCGGGCAGCCTGCGATTTAAGCCCCGAGAGCCTGGACCGGGCGCAGCAGGATTTTGCGCACATCAAAACATATGCGGCGACCGATGTGTTTGCGGCTGATGACGGCATTGACCTGGTGATCATTGCCACCCCTCCCAATACCCACGCCGAGCTTGCCGTTCAGATGATGGCTGCAGGCAAGCATGTCGTCTGTGAGAAACCGCTGGCATTAACGCGCCGGGAAACCGATGCCATGGTTGACATGGCTGACAAGCAGGGCGTGCATTTAAGCTGCCATCAAAACCGGCGCTGGGATGTTGATTATCTGGCGATCCAGCAGGCCCTGCGGGAAGGGTTGATCGGAGAGCTGTTTTACATGGAAACGTTTGTGGGTGGATTTCATCATCCCTGCGGATACTGGCATTCGCACGACGCAGTTTCCGGAGGTCTGACCTATGATTGGGGCGGGCATTATCTGGATTGGATCGTCAGCCTGATTCCGGAGCGCATCCATACAGTAATGAGCACCCGGCATAAGAGAGTGTGGCATGATGTCACCAATGCCGATCAAGAACGCATCCAGCTTCGTTTTGCCGGCGGCCAGGAAGCTGAATTTACACATTCCGATATCGCCGCGCTACGCAAGCCCAAATGGTATCTGCTGGGAACGAAGGGGGCGATCAGCGGCCAATGGCAAGATGTGGTCGAATATGAGCCCGATCCGGTCACCTATTTTGAGCAACACCATATTCCGGCCACCGAGATGCCACCCGATCTAACGCTGTACCGCCGTCATACGTCGGGTCAAATCGTTACCCAGAAGCTCGCCGTGCCCGAGCGCGAGCATTATGGTTTCCACCGCAACATCGCCGATCACCTACTGAGCGGTGAGCCTATTATAGCGCCGTTGGCGCATTCGGTAAGGGTGGTGGCCATCCTGGAAGCGGCTGCCAGATCGGCCGCCAGCGGCGGCACCCCGGAGGTGCTGGATGGCTGATGCGGTTAAATGGGGGGTTATGGGAAACGCCACCATTGCCCGCAAGTGTGTAATTCCCGCCATCCGCAAATCCGGCAATGGTGACATCGTTGCCCTGGCAACTCGCTCACCGGCTCAGGCGGAACAGGTCGTGGCTGATAATTGTATAGAGCGCGTTTACGACAGCTATGAGGCCTTGCTGGCTGACCCGCAAGTCGATCTTGTTTATATTCCGCTTCCTAACCATCTTCATCACCCCTGGACCATTAAAGCCTTTAAGGCCGGCAAACACGTGCTGTGTGAAAAGCCCCTGGCATGCAATGCCAAAGAGGCCAGGGAGATGGCGGCAGTTGCCAAAGATGCCGGACGCTTGCTGATGGAAGCATTTATGTATCGCTTTCATCCCCGCAGCCGTCGCATCAAGCAGCTGATTGCCGAAGGCGCCATCGGCGCGCCCCGGTTGGTCAGATCTGCCTTTTGCTTCCGGATGGCCGATTCGGAGTGGAGCGATCCGCCAAATGTTCGTCTCAAGCCGGAAATGGGCGGTGGTGCGTTGCTGGATGTCGGCTGCTACAGTGTCAGTGTGGCACGCTGGTTTCTGGGAGCCGAACCGTCGCAGGTGCAGGCGCAGGCCGAATATGATCCGGGTGGTGTCGATGTGCATATGGTCGGCAGCATTGGTTTTGCCGACAATGGCCTGGCTTCTTTTGAAGCCAGTTTCATCACGGCTTTACAGCAAACATACTGTATATCCGGTTCGGACGGTGTTATCGAACTGCCCCACAATGCATTTGTGCCCTGGGAGGATGAGGCGATTTTTTATGTACGGGGCCGGGATCAGGAGACGGGTCAAAAACATAGTGTCCCGGGAGCAGATGAATATCAGCTGATGGTCGAGCACTTTGCAGATGCGGTCATGGGGCGGACCGACCTCAGGTTTCCGATCGCAGACAGTATTAATAATATGCGGGTACTGGATGCCCTAGCGCAGGCAGCCCGAACGGGGCAAACAGTCAGGCTATAATGTCATTGGAGTTTTGGCGTATTGGAGTGATGGAATTACCCGTATTTTGGATTGCAGATTTCGGATTTCGGATTTTGACCACTAGAATGTTTGATTTATCAATCTGCAATCCGCAATTAATTTCGCTCCACCACTCCATTACTCCAAGTGTTTTGTAATGTTTATGACACTGAATGAACCATACACCGTAACACAAGAGTCGATTGATTCAATCACCGAGCTGTGGCATGACAGCACGAACCGTCTGAACTGGAACTGTCTGTTTGTATTGCCCGGTTGGCTAAAGGCCTGGTTGCAGGCATTCGGCAATGATCGCAAACCCTATTTATGTTCGATTCGCAGTCGTGGTGAATTGGTCGGAATCGCACCGTTGATGGTTGAGGGCCAAACGGCCCGCTTGATGGGGGATACGGACGTCTGTGACTTTCAGGATGTGGTCGTTGTGCCCGGCCGGGAAAAAGCCTTTTTTGACACCCTTTTTGACCACCTCAAAAAGCAGGGGATCCGTCAGCTGGATCTGGAGGCCGTGCGCGCGGATTCAACACTGTACCGCCACCTGGCGCCGGCAGATACAGATCAGCAGTATGCGGTCGACAGCCAATTGGTGGATGCCACCATGGTGCTGGATCTGCCGGCCTCCTGGGACGCTTATTTACTGCAGCTGACCGGCAAGCAGCGACATGAAGTCAGGCGCAAGTTCAGGCGGCTCGAAGAGGCCGGCCAGATGGAAATTCATACGGTTAATGATGCCGCTGATATCAGCAGCGCAATGGACACCTTCTTAACGCTTTTTAAAAAGAATCGAACAGAGAAAGCACGATTTATGACCGACCAGATGGCCTCTTTTTTTCATGCGCTGGCGATTGAACTGGCGGAAGCCCGAATCATCAAACTTTTTTTTCTAATGCTTGATGATGCGGTCGTGGCGGCCGTCATGTGCTTTGATCATGATGAGACTTTCCATTTGTATAATAATGGTTATGATGAAAGGTATCATTCTTTAAGCGTGGGGTTGCTCAGCAAACTCTTTACGCTCAGAGAAAGTATTCAACTCGGTAAAAAAAGATATGATTTTCTGAAAGGAACTGAAGTTTATAAACATCGACTGGGGGGCAAGCGGATCCCGCTTTACAGGTGTCGGGTTAGCTTCACATAATTTGCATGGCCGGTTTTTTTGACTTCAGAACGGCCCATTCTAGGAAGGAATTCGATTTGAGATCAGATCAGATGCAACTGGCGATGTTCAGCATCCATTCAAGCCCGATTGGTGAACTGGGGACCAAAAACACCGGTGGCATGAGTGTTTATATCCGGGAACTGGCCCGCGAGCTGGGAAACCGCGGCCACCAGGTCGACATATATACCAAATTAAATGGCTCCGGGCACGATCAGATTATTGATTTGGATGATAACGTGCGCTTGATTCATCTTAGCGCCGGTAACAATGGCCATGTTCAAAAGCTGACGCTGTATTATTATCTGGCTGATTTTTTACGGGCACTGGAAAAATTCAAAGACCAGCAGGAGCTGCGTTACGATTTGATCCATAGCCACTACTGGTTATCCGGGCGGCTGGGAAACTGGGTGCAAGAGCGCTGGAATATCCCGCACATCGTCATGTTTCATACACTGGGTGTGATCAAAAATATTGTGGGGCTGGCAGAGCAGGAACCGGACTTGCGTCTTGCCACCGAACGGAAACTGGTGAAATCCAGCCAGCGCATCCTGGCGCCAACCCCTGTGGAAAAGCAAAACCTGATAAGATTTTATCATGCCGCCGGCGAAAAGATCGGCGTGGTCCCCTGCGGGGTCAATCTCGATCTTTTTCAGCCCCAGGATAAACAGGCGGCGCGAAAGTTGCTGGGCCTGGATGAAAATAGGCCCACGGCTTTATATGTTGGTCGCTTTGACCCGATCAAAGGCATCGATCGATTGCTCAAAGCAATCGCTCATCTGCGGCATCAGCAACGTGTGCAACTGCTGATTATCGGCGGTGACGGTCCGGAAACCGATGAATTCAAGAACCTACAGCAACTCGCACGACAGCTCGGTATTACGGACTCGGTCACCTTCGTCGGCCGGATCGAACAAAACCAACTTCCGCCGTATTACAGCGCCGCCGATACGCTGGTGATCCCTTCCTACTATGAAAGTTTTGGATTGGTGGGTCTGGAATCCCTGGCGTGCGGCACACCGGTGGTTTCGACCCCGGTCGGGGCCATGAGTGCAATCCTGCAAAACGGCAAAGCCGGGACGCTTGTGGACAACGCCGGACCCGTCCCGCTGGCTGACGGCATTGCATCCATATTTGCCCGGCAGCAGGCCGGCGAGTTTTCAGCTGAAAAGGTGCGCGCTTCGGTCTGTCAATTCGGCTGGAAAAATGTCGCCTCAGGCATTATTGATGAATATGCGGCTGTTTTCAATAAACTGTCACCCCACGAATTACCAAAGGCCACGGCCCGGGCTTCATGCCATTAGCCCAATTGCGCATGTTGACGACGGCCGTCTGCCGACCATTCCTTTATTTAATATGATATCGGAAAGTTGCAGTATGAATCGCTCTGCCGGGTCGCCGCCGGCGTATCGAGCGGTGACGGGACCACCCATGTTGCAAAGGCAATTTTCAACGGGTTATTTGTAATCGGGTAGATGAAAAATGAATTCAACCACTGAAACAGCGTTTCCGACCGACTCGGACAACCAGCGGGAGCCGACTGAACATTATTTAAATTTACCCGACGGGCGGATTCATTACCTGGACTGGGGGGGCAGCGAACTGCCGGCCCATTTTTTACACGGTAACGGTTTTTGTGCGGGCACCTACACGCCTTTTATTCGATATCTTATCGATGATCTTCACATCCTGGCCAGTGACGTGCGGGGTCACGGGGGATCCGATCAGCCCGGCGTTGATCGCATCCGCCACTGGGACATTTTTGCTGAGGATTTGAAAAATCTGGTCGAGCAAAAAATGTCTGCACCGGTTATCGGCATCGGGCATTCTCTTGGGGCCGTCACCACCTATATTGCGGCCGCCCAATACCCGCATTTGTTCAGCGCGATCATTTTGATCGACCCGGTTATTTTACCGCGCCGACTGTTGTGGTTGCTGGCGGCATTGAAACTGCTGGGACTGAGGGGCGTTATACCCCTGGCGAAAATGGCGCGGCGCCGGCGACGACAGTTTAAAGGCAAGCAAGAGGCTTTGAGGCTTTTTGCCGCCGGCCGGGGCATCTTTAAAAACTGGTCAAAAGAATTTGTGCAGGCTTATTTGGAATGCGGGCTGCTTGAAAAAGATGAAAAAACAGCGGTTTTAAATTGCGATCCCGAGCTGGAAGCCCAGATTTTTGAATCCATTCCACTGAATGTCTGGCGATATGCCAAAAAGATCCGTTGTCCCGTGCTGGCCATTCGTGGAGAATTATCTGATATTTTTACAGCTGATGCGGCCGAACGGCTAAAGGGTCGTATCGCTGATTATGAATTACAGACCGTACCCCGCTCGGGCCACTTCCCATCGATGGAAAAGCCACAGGAAAGCGCCCATCTCATTTTAGATTTTATCAATCGCAGGTTAACTTCACGCTAGAAAGCCCTCCAAAACCGGCACAATTTTCGGTGTCAATATGCTAAATCCCCTTAACTCCTGAACCCGCTTCATTTGTTGACATTCGGTTATTTTCATATTGACATATCAATGGGTTCTTGCGATTGTTAGTACAATTTTAATCGACCCGGACGGCTGCGATCCGCTGCCCGGAAGCGGTCCCCATACTTAATTCGGGTGTACCCGCATTGTGACGCCGGGAGCCACACAACCGACGGTTGGGCAAATAGCCGAATCGCTTTTCAAACTGTGGGGGAATCTGATTTTATATTGGTTTTATATGGTTAGCGCTGTGCTAAGGGGGGCTCCCCCAAATGATATGCTTCATGTGAAGCGCCTGAATCTGATGACGATCATAGAGGCTATTCTGCCATGGATATGAAAAGGCACTATTATGAAGACGTGCAGCTGTTTACCTCCGGTGTGATTGTCTTCTGGTTTTGTGCCTTGATTGCCTTTCTGGCCCTGTTTCCCTTTCTGTTTAAGAACTATTACGTCTATGTGGCCAATTATATGGCCATTAATGTGATTGTGGTTATCGGCCTCAATCTGCTGGTGGGCTATACCGGTCAGATTTCCCTCGGTCATGCGGGATTTTTTGCCATCGGCGCTTACGGCACTGTTGTTTTGATGAGCGAGGCCCATTTTCCGTTTATCGTGGCTTTGCCGACTGCTGCCCTGGTGGCGGCTCTTTTCGGATTCTTGCTGGGTTTACCGGCCCTGCGGCTGGAAGGCCCCTATCTGGCCATCGCCACCCTGGGCTTCGGGCTGACCATCACCCAGGTTATCGGACGGATTGAGTTTTTCGGCGGTCGGCAGGGGCTGCATGCCCCTGAACTGACCATTGGTCCCTGGCATCTGGATACCGATATCGATTTTTACTATCTGCTGATAACCCTTACGGTGCTGCTGACGGTAGCCGCCCGCAACCTGATCAAAACCCGGGTCGGCAGAGCATTTATAGCCATCCGGGATGCCGATATTGCGGCTGAGACCATGGGGGTCAATCTGGTTTTGTACAAAACCCTGGCCTTTGCGGTGAGCGCCTTTTATGCCGGCATTGCCGGTGGCCTGTACGCCTTTGTCCTGCGTTTTATTGAGCCGGAAATATTTACGCTTTTAATGTCGATCATGTTTCTGGCCATGGTGATTGTCGGCGGCCTGGGCTCCATTATGGGCTCTATTGCCGGTGCCTGCCTGCTCAGCTGGATGGATCTTCAGCTGCGCAATATTCTGAGCATCCCCTATGTGGGTCAATGGCTGGAAGCATTGTCGCAAAGTTATTTTTCGATTACCGGCATTTCCAACATCCAGTACATCGTTTTTGGCCTGATACTGGTTTTGATCATATTGTTTGAGCCACTGGGGATATTCGGAATCTGGATCCGGACCAAGAAATACTGGAAGACGTGGCCGTTTTAATTAGGGCCTTAGGTATTTGGTATTGGGTATTAGTGCTTGTATCAAAGATAGACAACAGTATGCTATTAGAGAAACCTCACGCAAAGACGCCAAGGCGCAAAGACAAGTTTAACTAAAAATGTTTTTCTTTGCGGGCTTTGCGGCTTTGCGTGCGAATAATGCGATGGCTCTATGTTAGACTTTATGCAGATGATTGCCAGCGGGATTGCGGTGGGCAGCACTTACGCCCTGATGGGCATTGCCATGGTCATTATTTACAAGACCTCGGAGGTGCCCAACTTTGCCCAGGGTGAAATGGCTTTAATTTCATCCTTTTTTGCCTTTATGCTGCTGGACCAGTACGGCTTGCCCTATCATCTGGCCTTTCCGGCGGCCTTGATCTTTTCCATTTTGCTGGGATTTTTTCTGGAGTACAGCATCCTGCGCCGTGCCAAAGAACCCAATATTCTGGGATTGATCGTCATTACAATCGGTATTGAAATGATCCTGCTGGGGCTGGTTTCCTGGAAGTTTGGCGCCGATCCCAAAAGCATGCCCTTTCCCATATCGCCCTGGGACAGCTTCGCGATTGGGGAAGTGTTTATCAGCCAGCTTGAAATGTTGACCCTGGTCGTGGCGTTGATCATCATGGTGGTTCTGTTCGTTTTTCTGCGCTACTCAAAACTGGGAGTGGCAATGAAAGCGACCCAGCAAAATAACATCGCAGCCCGGATTATGGGTATTCGCACCAATCGCATCATGATGATCACCTGGGGAATATCATCGTTTGTGGGGTGTGTTGCCGGCCTGTTGATTGCACCGACGACCATGCAGCCATTTATGATGTGGGACCCGTTGCTCAAAGGTTTTGCCGCTGCGGTCATGGGCGGGATGACCTCTTTGCCCGGCGCCGTTGTGGCGGCTTATCTGCTGGGCATCATTGAAAATTTATTCGGCGGCTACGTGTCGATTGAGTTTAAATCGGCAGTGGCCTTTGCCATCATCGTTCTGGTGCTGTGCATTAAACCGAGCGGGCTTTTTGCCCGTCACTACATCAAAAAGGTCTAAAAGGGCTTATGAAAAAGCCCCCTTTTGTCCAGTTTCTGCGTTATACGAAAATTTCAATCCTCGAAATACAAAATGTATGCCTGTGGTTGAAATTTCCGTACGCCTTGAAATTGAACAAAAATGAACATTTTTCATAAGTCTTTTAAGCATTAATTTTTAGTCGGAAGCTTTGCGACACTTTCTTTTACAACTTAAACACCAAACACACAACACAAAACCAAAAAGGAGCGACGGTATGAAAAAGAAAGGCTTTTGGGTTTTAGCGGCAATGGTGGCCATGGTTTTTGGTTTCTCTTTCAACGGTATGGCCGAGGAGGGAGTTACAGATACCGAAATCCACATCGGACAGTGGGGCCCCCAGACCGGCCCGGCTGCACCCTGGGGTTCTGTGGCTCGCGGAACAGATGCTTATTTCAAAATGATCAACGCCCAGGGCGGTATCCATGGCCGTAAAATCGTCTATCACATGTTCGACGATGCCTACAATCCGGCCAAAACCAAAGCAGGTGTCAAAGAGCTGCAGGAAGGCACCGGCATTTTCGCCTGGGCCTGCGGCGTGGGGACAACGCCCGGATTGGCCGTGCGGGAATATATCACCTCGCGCAAGATCCCCTGGGTAGGGCCGGCCACGGGATCTTCACACTGGATCGATCCGCCGAATCGATACCTGTTTCCCGTTTATCCGTTATATTACATCGAAGCCAAGGCCCTGGTCCGACACGGGGTCGAGAAAATGGGCTTCAAGCGTATAGCGATTGCCTACCTGAATGATGACTACGGCAAAAACGGACTGGCTGCTGCCCGCAAAGAGCTGACTGCGCAAGGCATGCAACTTGTGGCCGAAGTGCCGGTTGAACTCAAAGATCAGGACATGAAGCCGCACGTCATGAAGCTGCGCCAAGCTAAGGCCGATATGGTCTTGTTGTGGGTCGTACCCGGCCATGCGGTCAGAATTGTCGGAACCAGCGCCGCCATGAAGTTTGCTCCGCAATTTATGACCGTCAGCACCTGCTCGGATTTTCCGTTAATGATGGCTATCAGCAAAGGCATTTTCAAGGGGGTCATCGCAACCACTTTCGGAGAATTGCCGGATTCCGATTTGCCGCTGTTGCAAAAGTATAAAAAGGATGCCTATGAAAAGTTTGCCGCCAAAGGCGAAAGGTGGGGGCTGTTTTATTATGCGGGTATTTTGTTTGTCGAGCCGATGGTGGAAGGGCTCAAAAGGGCCGGACGCGATCTGACCCGCGAGAAGTTTATAGCGGCCATGGAGTCCATAAAAGGGTTCAGGGGAATCGGCGGTGAGATCAGTTATGACCTCTTTAATCCCAACAGAGGCTATGAAACCCGAGGCGGAATGAGAGAAGTCTTTTTGATTCAATGCTTGGAGGACGGCAAGGCCAAGCGATTGAGCGACTGGACTAAGATTCAGTATCCCTAGTCAACCCAGATTGAAATTGCAGGAATTTCCGGAGCTCGGAGGATCTGATCCCTCCGAGTTCCTTACAAATGATTACCACCCCTCAGATTTCAGAAGATCGGTGTCGGCATAGCGGCCCGGATGCCATGTTCTGTCGGCGCTATCTTCTAAATTGTTTAATGTGACCCTTGTTATGGCTTTTTTTGAAGTTGAAAACGTAGCGATATCTTTCGGGGGCCTTACAGCCCTGGAAGATATCTCTTTTGCGGTCAAGCGCGGAGAAATATATGCCATCATCGGCCCTAACGGGGCCGGCAAGACCACCCTGTTCAACTGCGTCAACGGCATTTACAAGCCCGATGAGGGCACAATTCGATTCAAGGACCAATCCATCGACGGCTTGAAGCCGGATCACGTTGCCCGATTGGGCATTGCCCGCACCTTTCAGAACATCGAGCTCTTCAGCCATATGAACACCATGGAAAACATCATGCTCGGCCGGCATTTGCACATGCAAACCGGTCTTTTCAGGGGCATCGCCATGTGGGGCAAGCGCTCTTTTGCCGGCAGAGAAGAAGTCAAGCATCGGCAGAAAGTCGAAGAAATCATTGACTTTCTGGATCTGCAGGCGGCCCGCAACCAGCTGGTCGGCGGTCTGCCTTATGGAATTCAGAAGCAAATTGAGCTGGGGCGGGCCCTGGCGCTGGAGCCGGAATTGTTGCTGCTGGACGAGCCCTGTGCCGGCATGAATGCCGAAGAAAAGCAGGATATGATTTTCTGGGTCAAAGATATCCAGGATGAGCTGGGCATCACGATATTGCTGATCGAACATGATATGACCATGGTGATGGATATTTCCGACCGCATCCTGGCGATCAATTTTGGCAGCATCATCACCGAGGGCACCCCGCATGAAGTTCAAAAGCATCCGGAGGTGCTGAAGGCCTATCTCGGCGAGGATTAAAATTGGCTTCAAAACCCCCTCTAATGGCCGATGGCTGTGTTATGAAGCGTTTCGAAATACTCGCGTACTATCGTGTACGCTCCGTTTTCGAAACGCTTCAAGCCTTGCCCTCGGCCATTATAGAGCATTTTGAAACCAATTTTTAACAACTAAATTTTAAGATAGATTCACTTTCAAACTGCTTTTAAATAAGACGCGAATAAGAACTGGGCGATTGAATGAGCGCATTGCTGGAAATAAAAAATATCGAAACCTATTACGACCTGATCTATGCCATCCGGGGGGCCTCGTTGAGCGTTGAGGAAGGGACCATCACGGCCATCCTGGGTACCAACGGAGCCGGCAAATCAACGGTTCTCAAAACGGTTATGGGGCTGATCGAGGATCAACCGGATAAAGGTACGATTGAATTTAAAGGCAGGCGCATCGACGGTAAAGATACCGACAAGATTGTGCGCCTGGGCATTTCCTATGTTCCCGAAGGCCGCGAAGTATTTGAAGAGCTTAGCGTCAAAGAAAATTTGCTGATGGGGGCCTACACCCGCAAAGATCGCCACAACATTGCCACCGACTTTGATCGCGTTTACAGCTATTTTCCGGTCCTCAAAGAACGGCACAACCAGTGGGCCGGCACGCTGTCCGGCGGTGAACAGCAGATGCTGGCCATCGGCCGGGCGCTGATGAGTCGCCCCCAACTGCTCTTTTTGGACGAACCGTCCCTGGGGCTTTCACCCATTCTGGTGAAGGAAATTTTTGAAATTATTCAAACCATCAATGCCGAGGGCGTCACCATCTTATTGGTCGAGCAAAATGCCCGCATGGCCCTTTCGATTGCCGATGTCGGGCTGATCATCGAAAACGGCCGCTTTGTGATGAAAGGCAAGGCCGCAGAGCTGATGGAAGATAAGGATGTTAAAGAGTTTTATATGGGGGTGCGGTCGGAAGCGTCGGTGAAGGGTTACCAGCGGTGGAAGCGCAAGAAAGCATGGAGATAATAAAAGCCCATATTTTGCTCGATAGCTGTGTTGCGATCCGTTTCGAAATGCTCACGTACTATCGTGTACGCTCCGCTTTCAAAACGAATCGCGCCTTGCTCTCAAACAAAATATGGGCTTTTAATCCTTTTTAAAATTCAATAATTTTTGTTCATTATTGCGGCAAGGTGCCAATTACATTTATATTTTCTACTACAGCACTAAATATAAAAATGGGGGTGAATAGCAAGTAGGAGTGGCTATTAGGCACGATTAATACGCTCCGTTTTTGAACCGAATTACGCCTTGCCCTTGAACAAAAGCTAAATTTTTAAAACCAATTTTACACTTTTTCAATAAATGCGGAATGGATTGAAATCCATGAGCAATAATGCAAACGAGACGGTACCGAGCCAGTTTTTAAACGCGGTGGAAAAATGGGGCCATCGGGTGGCCCTGCGCAAAAAAGAGTTCGGCCTGTGGCATGACATTACCTGGAACGATTACCATGCGCAGGTCAAGGCGGTGGCCTGTGCGCTGATGTCCATGGGGCTTGAAAGAGGCGAGACGGCGGCAATCATTGGCGACAACTGCCCGGAGTGGGTTTATGCCGACCTGGGCATTCAATGCTGCGGGGCAGCCACCACCGGGGTTTATGCCACCAATGCCTGGCAGCAGGTTGAATATGTCGTCGCCAATTCGGACGCCCGGTTTCTTTTTGTCGAAAACGAAGAGCAGCTGGACAAATGGCTGCACTTCAGAGACAAGGTTCCAGAACTAAAGAAGGTGATTGTCTGGGATACGGAGGGCCTGCGCCAGTTTAAAGACCCGATGGTCATGACGTTTGAAGAACTGCTCGAGACCGGCCGTCAGGCAGATGCCGACGATCCGGGTATGTTTTTAAAGCGTATTGAAAGCATCGAGCCGGATGATGTCTCGGTTCTTATCTACACTTCGGGAACCACCGGGCCGCCCAAAGGCGCCATGCTCACCCATCGAAACTGCATCTGGATGGGAGCTGCCATCACCACCGACTATCCGATGACGACCAAAGACGAGGTCATGTCTTTTTTGCCGCTGTGCCATATTTTCGAGCAGCTGTTTACGGTGCTGGGGCATATAGCCTGCGGGCATATCGTCAATTTCATTGAAAGCCCGGATACGGTCGCCGAGAATATGATGGAAATATCCCCCACGGTGGGCTACGCGGTGCCGCGCATCTGGGAAAAATATTATTCCGCAATTCAGATCCGCATGTCCGATGCCACCCTGTTTAAGCGGCTGGTGTTCTCTGCGGCGCTTAACATCGGGAAGAAACGCGCGCGCCTGACGATGAATTTCAAACCGGTTCCGTTTTATCTAAAGATTGCCTATCAACTGGCCTACGGGGCTGTGTTTCGAAAATTAAGAGAACGGATGGGATTTGACCGCATCTGGGTGGCGATATCCGGCGCTGCCCCCATTGCCCCGGAAATTTTGCACTTTTACCAATCCATTGGTGTTAATCTGGTTGAGGCCTACGGCCAGACTGAAGGGACGGGTGTGACCACCGTTTCACGGATCGGGCGCGTCAAATTCGGCTTCGTCGGTCCGCCGCTCACAGGCCTCAAAGTCAAAATTGCCGATGACGGTGAGATCCTTGTCAAATCTCCGGGTGTTTTTAAAGGGTACTTCAAGAATCCGCAGGCGACCGCCGAGACGGTGGTCGACGGCTGGCTGCATTCCGGAGATGTGGGCGAGCTGGATGA
>JASFIV010000096.1:0-14519 GCA_050122475.1 Desulfobacterales bacterium
TTCAGATTACAGAGGACAGAAGACAGAGGACAGAAAAAGAATATAATTTAGTGTTTCACCTGCAAGTCTTTATTTTCTGACATCTGACATCTTTCCTCTGACCTCTGTTACGTTATGACTTTGACCAGAGGACATCGCCGCACAGATTCGGATCGTGCGGTCTGGCGGCAAAGGCCTCAAAGGCCTGCTTTTCTTTTCTTAAAACCGTGTCGTCGCCGTGACCCGGAAACACACGGGTATCGTTAGGCAGGACAAAGATTTTTTTCTGCAAGGATTGGACGATTTGCTTGAAGTCGGCCGGGCGTCCTGTCTTGCCGGGCCCTCCTGGAAACAAGGTGTCACCGGATATCAAAAAGCCCTCGGTATAGAAACACAGGCTGCCAGGGGTATGACCTGGTGTATGCAGGACCGCAATGCGGATGTTACCCAATGTTATCTCCTGTCCATCGACCAGCAACATATCCGCTAGAATCGGCAACCTATCAGCATCGGCGGCATGGGCGGCAATCGGGACATTCAGGGCTGATTTTAGTTCTGCCAGGGCGCCGGTATGATCCATGTGATTGTGGGTCATCAGAATATATTGCGGATTTGTGGGCTCTAAACGATCCAATACTTTGGGAGCATCACCCGGGGCATCAACGACAACGCTGTCGCCTGTTTTTAAACAGCGCAAGAGGTATGAATTGGTGCCAAAGGGACCCAATTCATACCTTTCAATCTGGATGGCCGCTGTTTTCACTACGGTAGCCATTCTTTCCTCCTGTGAGCATTCTATGAAATCTGCCCGGTTGAGATCCCCGGCGGGCTGAGCAAAACAAAAGGGCTGACATACGCCAAATATCCATGGCACCGTCGCCCTTTTATCAATTATGGTCCGGGTTTATTTTACCCTTTGCAGGGCCGAAATCAACCTTTGCCCGCCTTCCGGAGGCTTGACCTCGCCAGATAAAATGACCTGGGCATTATCGGTGGTCTTGTAATAGGCTTTGTTGAATTCTTCTTTGCTGGCGATCCCGGCACCTTCGAGGGAGATCCCGATAAAAGCGCCTTTTGACCTGGAGTAGGAGTAAATGCCGCCTTTTAACGTAATCTCGCTGGCGGCAGATGCCTGGGCGCCGACCGGACCGGCGGCCACCGCGACATCCGCACCGAGTTTAAACTTTGAGCTTAAAAAGAAGTTCATGGCTTCTTCACCCATGACTACCAATATCAGGTCGACCGATTGTCCGCCGAACTGGATGCCCAGGCTGCCGGCACCGATGCTGATAAAGGCCGGACCACTCCATTGCCCGTCCTGCTGTCTGAGAACCACACCTTTGCCATAAGAGCCGCCGATAAAAAAAGCGCCTTTCAGCATACCGGGGAAAATGGCCAAACCCGAACACTGCCGGACCATATCTCGCGGTAGTTCTTCATCCGAATAGCGCTTCAGCAGTAACTCCTCCACGACGATGCGTGATTTGTCCACGATCAGATTTGGTACATTTTCTTCAGCGGCATAGGCTGCGGGCAATGCTGCCGTCTGGATGATCGCTAAAGCCATCAGGATTATGAGTGATTTTTTCATATCGGCCATCTTTATATTTAGTTTGATGATGCTGAGGTTGGAAGTAGTGCCGAGTTTGTTGATACGATCTTAACGCACCAACCGTTTAACATTCGGAACTTCCAGATTCGAAGCTTCAACCTGCCAGTTGCCTTTGGCGTCCTGCTGTCCTTTGAGCAGTCCCTGCTGCAGCCAATGCCTGACGCCATTTTCGGTGAGATACGTCATTTTGGCAAATTCATTAACCGAAAAAGACTTTAGCGCTTTTGGGGATTGCGCTGCTGCCGGTTTTTTAGGCGCCGCTGCTCTTGGAGTTGCAGCTGCCTCCCTTTTCGGAGGGGCGGTTGCTTTTTTTGCCGGGGCTGCGGCTCTTTTTTTCGCGGCCGCTGTTTTTTTTGCCGGCGCCGCGGCCTTTTTTTTCGGGGCGGCTGCCTTTTTTGCTGGAGCCGCAGCCCTTTTCTTTGGGGCAGCTGCCTTTTTTGCCGGCGCTTTGGCTTTTTTGGGTCTGGCTGTTGCTTTTTTCGCCTTGGCAGCCCCTTTTGTCTTTGGTTTTTTAGTAGGTTTCTTTTGCTCTTTTTTTGCCATCGTAGATTGATCCTCCTCCATAAGATTAATTTCAATGAGTGTCTTCAATGGGTCATCAAAAACGGATCGACACTTGAAATAACAGTCACATTCTATTTTTTAGATGTCAAGGAGAAAATAATAAGCGTTTATTTACAATTATTTTAGGTAATTATGAATACAACGCAATTCATTTGATGCCATTTTTGAACGGCCGATTTTCCCGTTTTAAAAATGACGCTGTAAAACAGTATCGCAGTGATGTGCCGTCCATATTCTTCGTCCATGATTTGAGACGCTTTCAGGATGCAACCGATGCACGCTGGACCGCCAGCATGGTAACGTCATCACCGCGGGCCGCCCTATCAATAAATTCGAACAAATTGGCTTTAACGCGCTCAATGGTATCAGAAGCTGATTTAATCGGTTGGGTCAGCAAAGACTGCAAACGATCCCGGGTATAAACTTCCCCTTCCGGAGAGCGCGCTTCGGTTACGCCGTCGGTGTAACCGACCAGAAGATCACCCGGTTCCAGCTGAACATCTTGAGCTTTGAACGCGATGTCGGGCATCAGGCCCACCGCCGGTCCGGTGGGCTTTAGGCGATTTTTGATCTGGCCGTCGTTGATGATGTAAAGCGGTTCATGCCCGCCGTTAATATATGAGAGCGTGCCGGTAGAGGGGTTCAACACACCGAAAAACAGGGTGGCGAACATACATTCCCGGCCATGCATATGCGCAATGTAGTTATTGGTGGATGAAACGGCTTCCAGTCGGGTCATAGGGTCATTTATCGGTGGCCAAGCCGTATCGCTGCTGTCGGTGGTCGATTGGATTTGTACCAGATCCGGTCCGCTGCAGTGGATGGCCTGCTCGGCAAATACCCTTATGAGACTGCGGAACAGCGCCATGTATAAAGCCGAACCCACACCCTTGTCGCACACATCGGCTATCACCAGCCCCACATTTCCATCCGGCAGCATGAATACATCATAGAAATCACCGCTCACCTGGCCGGCCGGGTAAAAACAGGTGGCGATTTCCCAGTTGGGCAATTTTGGAATTTGACTGGGTAAAAATTCGCGTTGGATTTCACGGCCTTTTTCCAGTTCAAACTCAATTTTTTTGACACTTTCCCATTCCCGCAGTCCTTCAACCATTTTATTAAAGTTGGTCGACAGTTCACCGATTTCATCACCAGACTTGACCGGCGCCAGTTGGGTCAAATCCCCTTTGGCGACATGGGTGGATATTGCTGACAGGTTTTCGATCGGTCGGGCGATCTTGCGGGCAAAGTAATACCCCAGAAAACGCGACAAGCACAGAGCGATAAAAAAGATGAGAATAATCCATTTTGCTTCTTTTTTCATCAGGCCCACGAAATTTTCACTGTTGATTCCGATTTTAAGAAAATAGGTGTTTCGGTCAGTATCTTTAGTGATATTGACAAACAAGGCATGTTCATCGGCCGAGCGCGCCATTAAGCCGGGCTTTACAAAATGCCGCTCGAGGTTGCGGTCCAGCTTTTCTGAGAATGTGCTTTGCGCCGGATTGAGATGCAGGACCTTATCCTCATCAAAAAATAATCGATACCATATGGTATCACCGGTTTCCTTCGCATAGATAGCAATATCGGAAACCGCATAAAAACTGGAGGAGATATTGGCCAGTATCTGAAACAGCTGATTTAGTTCCGGATTGGGGTTGCCGAGCCCCTTCCAGATAAAATCCGGTATTTGTGCCGAATCCATTAACGAAAACTGATGGTTGATAAGCTGGCTGGTGGAACGAATAAAATGTTTGCGGGTACCGCCTACGTAAAGCATGGTGGTGATAAAAAAGACAACCAGACCGAAAATAAAAAAATAAAAGGTAATCCGTCTGGCCATCGAAGGTTTCCAGAAACGACAGTAGGATTTAAGATGCTCTGCGGGCTTCATTGGCATGGTCCTTATTCAAGATAAAACTTATTTAAACAGATATGATGAATATAACACACTCGGCATTTTAAAATAAATGAGTTTACTCAAAAAAGATATGAAAAAATTGTTAAAAATTGTATTCGCTACAATTAGGTTGACGCCATCCGATTTAATGTTTACAAAATTTTCACTGCAAATATAGGCATCGCTTCCAGACAAAAACAGAAAATCGCTTTCCTGCTATCCGGAGAATGCCGTGTCAGCATCCAAGCTCAGAGATCGGTTTATTCCCTTCACCAAATCAGCTGTCGTTGAAATGTGCATTAAAGATGCGCAACTGACAGAAACCGAGGTCAAAGGATTCAGAGATTTCTGTCAAATACTGGCGGCGCTCTTCCATTTTGAATTTCATGGCCATCTTGAGAAACTAAAAGCCTGCTACGCCCCCTTTAACCCCGATGCCGATACACGCGGCATTTTAGAATATTCGCCGGCAGAAAAAAAGGAAATGCAAAAACAGCTGGTTGCTGAAATGACAGCGGTCTTGGCAGCGGCCAATTTCGAGAAAATTACAGCCAAGGATCTCAAACAGGCGCTGGCCGAAGAATCCATATTTCAGATTCGTTTGGAAGTTGATTTTGAAGATTTTGAAGACGTGATTTTTTTTCGAAGGGGAGAGAGCATCAAGAAAGAAACCCTCGTCAAATACTTCGGCCTCTGGAAGAGATCCTTTCAATTCACCAATTACGATCGCGTCGCTGTTTATATCAAATTTAAAGAGGCAGCGTATTTTGAGAAACAAAAACGCAAACACCTCTATTTTGAACCCGGATCAACGGTTATCAAGCTGTTTCATAATGTACCCAAAGCTGATCTGGAAATGCTTTTTCCCAACAGCAAGGTCCGCATGAAGACCATTGATAAGCTTATCATTGGCGTTCCGGCTGCGGTCAGCGGAATCATTGTTTTAGTAACCAAGCTGGGCGCCTCTCTGCTGTTAGTGGGGTCGGTCATTTCGTTTTGGCTGGGATTTAAAGATGAAGAAGTACAGATTAAACAGCAGCACCTGATTGCCCTGGGCGCAGGCCTGGGCACTCTGGCGGGTTTTTTATTCAGGCAAATCAACAAATATAAGAATCGCAAAATAAAATTCATGAAGGCTCTGGCGGATAATCTGTATTTTAAGAATCTTGACAACAACGCCGGTGTATTTTACCACCTGATTGATGCGGCGGAAGAAGAAGAATTCAAAGAGGCGGTGCTGGCCTACTATTTTTTGCTGACCGTCAAGCGTCCCCTGACCCAAAAAGCGCTCGATCAGCGCATTGAAAACTGGCTGGCTGACCGCTGGGATTGCCAGATTGATTTTGAGATCGGAGATGCCATCCAAAAATTGCAGCGCTTAAAATTGATTACAGCAGAAAACGATTACCTGCGCAGTGTTCCGCTCAACAGCGCCAAACAACAACTGGACACGATTTGGGATAATTATTTTACATATAATGTATCACGCGAAAATAAGTGAACAAATCTGTCCAGGGCAAACAAAGTATCTTAATGGATTTACCCGTTGAGCCCGTTGGCCCGTTTAGCCGGTTTACCTTCAAAGTCACCTTCGTATTAACCGGCTCAACCGGCTCAACCGGCTTAACCGGTGAACCAATTTTTGCGGAGGATCGCAATGAACGAATATGAAAAACTCGGCGCATTTTATCTGGGCAAAGAATATGACATGCCATCACGCCAACGTCGCGAGGATCTTTTGTTGTATGACTCAAAAGACTTGACCACCCATGGGGTGATCATCGGTATGACCGGCAGTGGCAAGACCGGGTTGGGCATCGCCATTTTGGAAGAGGCGCTGATCGATAATATTCCGGTGATCGCCATTGATCCCAAGGGTGATTTGACCAACTTGGTGCTTAATTTTCCGCAGCTGCGCGCAGCCGATTTCCGGCCGTGGGTTAACGAGCAGGACGCCTTGAATGCCGGGCTCACGCCGGCCCAATTTGCAGCCAAACAGGCCGAGCTGTGGCGCAAAGGAATAGGCGGCTGGGGGCAGACGCCTGAACGCATCGCCCGTTTACAGTCAGCCGCCGATGTGGCCGTTTATACACCGGGTAGCAGCGCCGGTTTGCCGGTTAGCGTGCTGCGAGGCTTTTCCCCGCCGCCACCTGCTATTGCGCAGGATCTGGATCTGCTGCGTGAGCGCATCCAGACCACCGCCACCAGTCTGCTGGCATTGATAGGCGTCGAAGCCGACCCCATCACCAGCCGCGAGCACATTCTGATTTCCAATATTTTTGAGAGCGCCTGGGCAGCCGGCCGCGCACTGGATCTGGCCGGATTGATCCGTGCCATTCAAACACCCGGGTTTGAGCGCGTGGGTGTCATGGACCTGGACTCGTTTTATCCAGCCAAAGATCGATTTCAGCTGGCCATGCGCTTAAACAACCTGCTGGCAGCACCCGGTTTTGAGGCCTGGCTAGAAGGTGATCCGTTGAATATCAACCGCTTGCTCTTTAGCGACAGCGGCAAGCCTCAAGCATCGATTTTTACCATCAGCCATCTTTCAGATGCCGAGCGCATGTTTTTCGTCTCCATGTTGCTCAATGAAATACTTGCCTGGATGCGCACTCAGGCCGGCACTTCCAGTCTGCGGGCCATCCTGTATATGGATGAGATTTTTGGCTACTTTCCGCCGGTTAAAAATCCACCCTCAAAAGCACCGTTGCTAACCATGTTGAAACAGGCCAGGGCCTTCGGCCTGGGGGTGGTTCTTTCCACCCAGAATCCGGTTGACTTGGATTACAAAGGGTTGTCCAATACGGGATCCTGGTTCATTGGTCGTCTACAGACAGAGCGTGACAAAGAACGGGTGCTGGCCGGGCTCGAGGGGGCCGCGGCCGGCACCGGATTTGACCGTAGCCGGATGGAAGAAATCCTGGCCGGGCTGGGCAAGCGCGTATTTTTGCTCAATAATGTCCATGAAAATGCACCGGTAACCTTTGAGACCCGATGGGTGCTCTCGTATCTGCGCGGCCCCATGACCCGTGAGCAGATCAAAATTTTAATGGCTGATACAAAATCCCAGCAGAAACCGGTGGCGGCGTCGGTGCAAACAGCCGCGGCCGCATTGCCGGCCACACCTGCTGCTCAACCCACAGGCGCACAGGCGCCTTCAGCCGTTTCCGAGCCACCGGTGGTTGCTCCCGAGATCAACGTGATGTATTTGGCCGCATCGGGTGCCGGCCAGGGGCTGATGTATTACCCGGCAGTGGCCGGATGGCTTGATGTACATTATTCTTCAGCCAGATATAAAGTCGATACGACGGAAAAATTGGCCGTCTCGGCCATGCTCGAAGACGGCCCCGTACCCCTGGACTGGGATCAAGCTGAAGAAATCACACTGGCGCCCGATGAGCTTCAAACCTCACCTTTGCCCGGCGCGAGCTTTGCAGATTTGCCGCCTAAAGCCCTAAAGGCCAAATCATACAGCAAATGGAACAAAGATCTTTTACGCTGGATTCGGCAAAACCGTTCGCTGATCCTCTATCGCTCAAAGCAGTTTAAACTGACCAGCCATCCGGCCGAATCAAAAAGCGAGTTTCTCTCCCGCCTCAACCAGGCTGCGCGCGAAAAGCGAGATCTGGAAGTCGAAAAACTGCGCCGCAAATACAGTTCCAAATTCAATACGCTGCAACGACGTTTGATGCGTGCTGAACAAGCGCTGCAACGCGAACAGGAGCAGGCCAAATCCAAAAAAATGGAAACCATGGTTTCTTTCGGAACAGCCATCCTGGGTGCCTTCTTGGGCCGCAAGGCGGTCAGCACCCGTTCGGCCACACGATTTGGCACTGCGGTAAAGTCTGCCGGCCGCATGCGCAAAGAAAGCATGGATGTCGCCCGGGCCCAGCAGACCGCTGAAGCGGTCAAGCAGGAGATGGCCGAACTCGACCAGCAACTACAAAGCGATATCGATAGCCTGGAAGCCAGTTATGATCCGGCCGCCGAGCAACTGGACGAGGTCATGGTCAAACCGAAAAGCACTGATATTACGCTGGAGGCATTCGGTCTGGCATGGATGCCTTATCGTAAGGGAGCTGACGGCAGGTTATCACCCGATTGGCAGTAGTTAAAAGATAAATGCCTAAAATGCGCTAAAATGCCTAAAGTGCCTAAAGTTAAGGAATTCTGTCATTTTTTTAATGATGGAGCGCAGCGACGCCTTAATTTTAGGCATTTTAGCTCAATTTAGACATTTTAGGCACTCTCTCCACCCTTTCCTTGCAAAATATCCCCGCTACATGTATGGCTTAGCATCTTTTAATCACAACACCTGCTTTTTCATCATTACGGAATTTGAGGAATTTATCTTCTCAGCTTTTGACAGCGGCGGCATGAATTATCGGCAGCGGAATTGCGCACTGTTTGAATGCATTAGGGAGCGTTGCGAAAGAACAGCTCATAACCATAAATTGGCTTACAAACTTGATGTCGATTGTTTACTCAATCGATTATTTCTTATTTAAATTCTGTTATTTCGTTACGACCCCTTATGCATGAGTTTGCGCAATGGAGTCGCTGACTATTCATGCCGCATCAGAATCAAAAAAGTCCTTATCTATCTGTTGGTCAAAGAGGAAGAATGCACGATCGCACGCATCATAGCAAACAAAACAGACCCTACCGGCAGGTACTGCGGATTAGTTTGCCGCTCGTGATCAGTATGTCTTCAACCATGATCATGGAGTTTACCGACCGAATTTTTCTGGCCAATTATTCCCTGGATGCCATTGCCGCGGCGCTGCCGGCCGGAATTGCCGCGTTTCTATTTATCTCCTTTTTTTTGGGTACCGCCCAGTATCTCAATGTCTTTGTGGCCCAGTATGTCGGATCTGGACGGCCGCAGCGTGTCGGCGCAGCGCTGTGGCAGGGAATTTATTTTACGCTACTTTCTGCCGCGGCCATGGCCGGTATGAGTTTTCTGGCAGAGCCGTTGTTTGCGTTTAGCGGACACTCCGTTGAGGTACAGGAGCTGGAGGCGGTGTACTTTAAGGTTCTGTGTCTGGGCTCGGGAATATACATTTTTGGAACCGCCCTGTCGTGTTTTTTTAGCGGACGGGGCCAGACTCGGCTGGTGATGATCATCACGATGATCGGCACTCTTTTCAACATCCCCTTGGACTACGCCCTGATCAACGGCGTGTGGATTTTTCCGGAATGGGGGATCTTTGGTGCCGGTTTTGCCACCGTCATGTCCTGGCTGCTGATTACCCTTATTTTTGCAGTTCTCGTATTTACCAAAAAGAATGATCGTGTTTTTAAGGTCTTGAGTCACCGCGCCTTTGACGCTAATCTTTTCGGACGCCTCATGCGCTACGGCATCCCTAGCGCGATTCAGTTCAGTCTGGATATTTTCGCCTTCACCTTTTTTATTTTCATGGTGGGGCGCATCGGCAAGCTCGAGCTGGCGGTGACCAATATCGTGCTTTCAATCAACTCTCTGGCCTTTATGCCCTTGAT
Source organism: Desulfobacterales bacterium (assembly GCA_050122475.1). GTDB lineage: Bacteria > Desulfobacterota > Desulfobacteria > Desulfobacterales > JAHEIW01 > JAHEIW01. Next base: position 9,561 of record JASFIV010000096.1, read on the forward strand.
GGGCTTTTCGCTGGGTACCAGCACGCTGGTGGGTCAGGCCCTGGGCCGCAATCAGCTCCAGGAGGCCATCGCAGCCGCCAGAGCGACCATTCATATTGTGCTGGTCTATATTGCGCTGCTGTTTATTCTTTTTCTGGCTTTTCCCGGGCCGTTGCTCGAACTGTTTCGGCCGCAGGATACAGCATCTGATCAGTTTGTTGCCATCCGCGAAATTGGAACGATGTTGCTGCGATTTGTATCTGCCTATATATTCTTCGACGCCCTTTATATGGTCTGCATCGGCGTTCTCAAAGGCGCCGGTGATACGCGCTTTATCATGTGGAGTATCGGTATTCTCTCTCTGGTGGTCATGATTTTACCTTTGTATATCGGTGTGCAAATTTTCGGGGCCCGGCTTTATTATTCCTGGAGCTGTGCGACCGGATTTGTTTTCTCTTTGTTTGTCACTTCCTACTGGCGTTATCGGCAGGGCCGCTGGAAATATGTGCGTGTGATCGAACATGTAAAAGTTCAGGATTCATAGGTTTAGGCCTCGCACTCCACGCTATGACCCCACAAGCAAGGTTCAGGATTCAAAGATTTAGCCCCTGGCTTCTTGCTTCTTGCTGCTGGCCAGAAGCCAGGAGCCAGTGAAAAGAAGCCAGCGGCCAGAGTTTTAGCGCCGCTAAAACTTAGGTGGTCCCCACATTTTAAGCAGGCGTATCAGTGCTAGACAGGCCAGCATCACACTCGCAAAGACAACTGAGGTGATACCAACTCCCCAGTTCCACCAGACCGGGGCATTGACCAGCAGCAGACAGCCACCAATGGGGATGATGGATAGGACATTCATGACGGCTATTTCGATGGCCACCGGCGTCTTAAACTCCGGGTCTGCGATCCTCAACAGCAAAAGGCCGCACGAGACAGTCCCGGTTACCGCTCCGTAGATGGCGGCAGTTCGCTCCAAATTATATTCCAACAGTCTTTTTCCGAGAAACAGCACAAACAACGTTGTCAGACAGCCGTTGATCGCAGAGATGACAGTTATCGGCAATATGTATTTCCATACCACCATCATTTGAATGGCCATTATGGTTGAGACCATCAAAAAATCGATAGACCAGCCGGTGATACGTCGCTGGATACCGGGGTCAATTATGTGGGTGTATCCTGATTTGTAAATTCCCATTCGGATCAGGACCGCAAAAAGAAGCCCGAATACAAAGAAAAAGCCCCACAAGATCTTGGCGGCGTCCGCGGGGATTAACATACCGACATATTTTATAAACACATAGGTTATCAGGTATACCAGACCAACCAGCGCGGCCTGAAAGGCCATCGAATCAATATTGCCGGTGTGCAAGGCAAGCTTGCCGGCGCTTTGGGCTTGATGGTCTTTGGATATGATGCCGGTTAGAACATCGCGAGAGAGGTCCTGGGATCCATGTGCGGTCAGCCCCTTGCGGATACCCCAGTTAACCAGCGGTACACCAACAAAAAAGGCAAAAAAATATCCGATGGCTGCAAAAGTTAAGCCCAGGGTTGCCGCCTGCGCAAAGCCGAAACCTTCCCAGACTTTGCCGACGGACAGCGCCTGACCGGGCCCTTCCTCAAATCCCAATGGCACCAAAAATCCAAACGTCGGAAAAAGCTTCAGACCCAGGATGCCGAAAATGATCACCAGCAGTCCACTGACCGCTGCCTGCAGCCCGAAGCACGAGCCCTGAACAAGAGCCATCCAGGCCGGCCCTTTTATATATCCTTTGCTGCTAGAGGACCTGTCATTATCCTTTGGGTCATAGGTCAGCCCGACCGAAATAAAAGAAATGTTAAAGAAATGATAGGCAAATGTTTCCAGATCGAAAACGGCAATATTGATGAGCGGGGTGTGAATTAGGATCAGGCCGATGACGCCACCGATCAGGCAGCTGGGGAAAAGAAAACGCTGCAAAAAAGAAATTTTGGCTCTGAGAACCACACCCGCGATCAGCATACAGGCCGACCAGCCGAAAACAATCATGGACTCAAAAGGAAATGGGCTCGCCATTCTGATGCCTCGTTGCGGGGTAGATTCAAAAGCCTACAGAGAATTTATCAAAATAGAAGATTGTCAAAAGCGTGTCAAATTAATAATGGGGCATCCTTCAAACGACTGTTTGACCGGTCTAACGCCAGATCTTATTGATTGACATTTCGATCCGAATAAAACATAAAAAAACCATTCACTGCTAACCGAAAGGAGGTCAAGGATGAAACGATTATTATTTTTTTTAAGCTGCTTGGCAATGGTCCTATATGCGGTCGGTGCACAAGCCGAGGTCAAAAACCCGGACACTTTTGTGCTGGCCGATTACCGGACGGTCCAGACCATTGACCCGGCCGCATCCTATGATGTTGCCGGATCCATGCGGATCTGGAATATGTATGAAACCTTGATCTTCTTTGACGGCAGCTCCACGGAAAGATTTGTGCCGCTGCTGGCTGCCGAGGTTCCAACAGTGGAAAATGGCGGCATCTCAGCCGACGGCAAGACTTACACATTTAAGATTCGCACGGGTGTCAAATATCATGCCGGGGGTGAATTGACTCCGGAAGATGTGGTTTATTCTTTCAAGCGTCATATGATTTTGGACCAGGACGGCGGTCCCATGTGGATGCTGCTCGAGGCCCTGACAGGAAATGGCTCGACCCGTGATAAAGACGGTAAAATCATACCTGGTGTGTTTGATACCATTGACCGGGCCGTTGAAGCCAAAGGCAACACGGTCGTTTTTCATTTGCCCAAACCCTACCCGCCTTTAATGAGCATCCTGTGTTACACGGCCGCTTCGGTTGTGGATAAGGAGTGGTGCATCGCCAAAGGATGCTGGGATGGAAACATTCAAAACGCGGCCAAATACAATAATCCGGCGCCCGGACACGAACCTCTGCAAAAAATCGAAAACGGCACCGGGCCCTATCAGCTTAAACAGTGGGAACCGGCCAAACAGTTTATATTTGAACGCTTTGAAGGCTACTGGGGTCCCCGGCCCCAAATCAAGACTGCTATCGTCAAGTACGTCAAAGAATGGAGCACCCGCAAGCTGATGCTTCAAAATGGCGATGCCGACCGGGTGGTGGTCGATACACCCTACGTGCCGGAAGTCAAAGCCATGAAAGGACTCAACATCTACGAGGTGCCCCAGTTGGGTTTCACGGCCGGTATGTTCTGCCGCAAAATCAATCCGGCCGGCAATCCGAATATCGGCAGCGGCAAATTGGACGGCAACGGTATTCCCCCGGATTTCTTCACCGATATTAACGTCCGCAAAGCATTTCTGCACGCCTTTGACCGTGAGACATACAAGCAGGACGTGTTCCACGGCCTGGTGATTATGCCCACCAACCCCAACGTTAAGGGGTTGCCTTATCACAAAGATGTGCCGGTATATGAGTTTGATTTGAAAAAGGCCGCTGACTATATGAAAAAGGCCTGGGGCGGCCAGGTGTGGGAAAAAGGCTTTAAAATGATTATTACCCACAATACGGGCAATGAAATGCGCGAGGCGGCGGCGGTGATGCTGGCTGAAAATATCATGTCGCTGAATCCCAAATTTAGAATTGACGTGCGCAATGTGGAGTGGAAGGATTATGTCGTCAAAATCCGCGATTTCCAGTATCCGATGTTTCTGAGCGGCTGGGGAGCTGACTATGCCGATCCCCACAATTTTGTCTATCCGTTCATGCATTCCAACGGCTATTACGGCAAATTTATGGCTTTACAGAACGACAAAATTGATGCCCTCTGCGATGCGGGCATTGAAAATGTGGATCCGAACAAACGCGCGCAACTCTATGCCCAGCTTCAGAACATCTGGCATGCCGACGCCATTGGTATTCCGCTCTACCAGCAGATTGTGGTCCGCGCTTACCGGGATTATGTGCACGGCTTTGTCCCCAATGCCATGTTCACCGATGATAATGAGATCATCAAGCGCATCTCCAAAAAATAGAAGCTATCTTAAAAATGCATCTAACGCCCAATGGCTGCGTTTCCCCGATAAATCGGGATTACACATCAATTTAATAAAATCAGGTGTGAGATCCCACACTCATGCGGGGAGCGTGATCTACAATTTTAAAGATAGCTTCCAAGCGTGATTAAAAAAATATAATCGTACCAACTGGTGAGCCTGTTGGCCCGTTAGCCGGTTAGGCCTTTTCCTTTTTTGTCGGCTTAACCGGCTCAACCGGCTCAACCGGCCAACCGACCAACCGACAAACTATGCTCGCCTACATTACGCGCCGGTCTCTGTTGTTGATATTTGTGCTTTTCGGGGTATCCGTCCTGATTTTTGGCATATTAATGACCTTCAGTCCCGAACGCCGCGCCGCTACCTTTGTCACCTCGCCCCAGCAAGCCAAAGACATCCCCAGGATTATTAAACAGTTCGGTCTGGATGACCCCTTTTACATCCAGTACTTTCGCTGGATAAAAGAAGTTTTTAAAGGCAATCTGGGCTGGTCTCTGGTGGCCAGCAGACCCGTGTCCGAAGCCTTCTGGAATTACTTCCCGGTTACGCTGGAGATGAATTTATTTGCCGCTCCGATTGTGATTTTTTTTGGCATCTGGTTGGGGACATTGTCCGGCATCCATCGGGATACCTGGATCGACCACAGCACCCGTATTCTTGCCATCGTTGGCTGGTCTTTGCCGACCTTTCTATTTGCGCTGGTATTGTTGATGATTTTTTACGGGTATTTTCAAATTTTCTCGCCGGGCGTGCTTAGCGATCACCTGAGCATGTTCATTCTGGATAATCCGGCCTCATTTAAGGCTTACACCGGTTTATACACGCTCGATGGCATTTTAAACGGGCGCTTGGACATTACCTTAAACGCCCTGTCTCACCTGGTTCTGCCTGTGTTGACCTATGTGATCGTTGTGGTGGCCCTGAATATGCGGGTGATGCGCTCGGGGATGATCGAGGAACTATC
>JASFIV010000097.1:0-14498 GCA_050122475.1 Desulfobacterales bacterium
CGGAAATTAAAAGAAGATGGGCATGATATGATGGTATTAAGTTGCGGGACGGCTGATTTAAGCGAGCGGGTTCTGAGATTTGCGGGGCTTTTGAACTGTTTTAGCCTTGTCGAGGGCAACCGTTTTCAGTTTGCTGACGACCGCATAGAAGGAATGCAGCTAAGATTACCGGATCCAACGGACAAGCTGCAGATGATGCAGCAGTTAAATTTATCTCCAAATCTCACCATGATCGTCGGTGACGGCTATACCGATTTGCCCCTTTTGGATTGGAGCACGATGTCGGTTCTCATAGACCGCAGTGGCAGGAAAAAAAAATACTTTTCAACCCGTAAATTTTATTTTATAACGGCCATCCCGCAAATACTGAAAATTATCGAAAAAATTACAAATCAGCGCTCACTTGGAAGATAGATGAAAAATTCTAAACTGATCGTCTTTGATATGGATGGCGTTCTGATCGATGTCTCCGGCTCATATCGCGAAACGGTTCGCCAAACCGCCAGACTTTTTTTTAAGATCGCCCCCTCGTCTGAAAAATTGCCCGACCCCCTATTTCGACTGGCCGATCTGGCTGCGGTCAAACAAAGTGGCGGGCTGAACAACGACTGGGATTTATCCTGCCTGGCCATTAACCTGCTGTTCAACCAGATTGAAAAGCCGCCGGTTTATCAAAGCAAAGACCCCTGGGGGCGCTATCAGGAAGCCATCAGCCGATGCGATGTGGAGGCGCTAGACGATTTTTTGAGGTCAACCCCGCAACCGCTAACTGCTTTGCTGCAAAAAGTCGGTAAAACCAAAAATGCGTTTATTTATGGCTTATACACGGGGGATGTGGGCAGCGGCAACATCATCAAGCAAATTTTTCAGGAAGTGTATCTGGGAAGAGACCTGTTTGAAGCCACCTACGGCCATACACCCAAGTTTTACCATAAGGAGGGCCTGATCCACAGCGAAAAACTGCTGATTGATAAACGCCTGCTTGACGAACTGGCTGAAAAGCACGTGCTAGCAATCGCCACCGGCAGACCCAGGGCTGAGGCAGATTACCCGCTGGATCATTTTGGCATCAAAAAATATTTCACCAGTGTAATGGTACTGGAGGACTGTCTTGCGGAAGAAGCGCGCATATTAAGAACGGAAGCAAAAAAAGTTTCCCTGAGCAAACCCCATCCATTTATGCTTGATGCTATTGCAGCAGACATCACTAACCCGGTTGCTGAATATGTCTATATCGGCGATATGCCGGACGACATGGTTGCCGCTAAAAAATCAGCGAACGGATACAAAGCCATCGGGCTGATCATGTCGGCACCGGATAAGGAAAATCTTAGGGAGACCCTTGAGCGGGCCGGTGCTGATGGCATCGTTGAAAATTTCGAGCAACTAAAAATACTTTTAGAGACCGGCTAGAAATACTGGAAATGAATTTGCGAGATACCGCCTGAGCATCTTCACCGCTTTTATATTAGGCTCTAATTGCAAGCGGTACTGGCAGACCGCACAAATCCCTCAATGATGGCACCAACCCGATGGTTGCCGGGCATGTATAACCATTCCACAAACATCTGTATCAGGTCGTTGCGACCTGATGCATATGAACATCTCTTTGTGGGAAAGGTATGGACACCCCTTCCGCATCGAAACGCTCTTTAACCGTGCGCGTCACATCCCAGTATACATCCCAGTAATCTTCAGTTTTTACCCAGGGCCGGACAACAAAATTCACAGACGAATCGCCCAATTCGTGGACCTTAACCATCGGTTCGGGGTCCTTCAAGGTGGCTTCATGGTTCAGCAAAATTTCCTCCAGAATTTTTTGGGCTTTTGCAATGTCGTCGCTGTATCCAATGCCGAAGACCATATCCACGCGACGTATGTCCGAACCGGTAATATTGATAATTTTGTCTCCCCAAATCATATTGTTGGGCAAGACCACTATCTGATTGTCAATTGTTTTTAGGGTTGTTGAAACAATCGTCATGGCATCTACCGTTCCCGAAGTGTCAGCGATATCGACCAAGTCGCCGACGTCGAAAGGTCGGTATATCAGTATCATAATTCCGGCTGCAAAATTGCTCAAAGTTCCTTGCAGTGCAAAGCCGACAATAAAGCCTGCGGCCCCAATGGCAGCCAGAAGAGGCCCAATATTAATTTCCAGCATGGATAATGCCACCACGAAACCAACGATAAAGATGAGCTTGCGGGTGATGTTTACAATGAAATCTTTTAGAAGCTCTGAAGCACCATCAATTCTAACGACGGCCTTTTTAACGGCCTTGCCGATCAGAACAGCCAGAATCCAGGAGGCCAGAACGACAACAAAAAATAATATAATGTTCTTCAGCCACCGAAGTCCTCCTTCAGCTGAAGTTAACCAACCGGTAACCAATGCCCAGTTCGCACTGAGAGCGCCAAGCTTTAAATCAATCCCGGATATTGTTGCAATATATGCTTCGTAATCATCGACTTTGCCGCCTTTCGATCTGAATTCTTCAATAACTGCACTGAGGCGGTCAATGAGGCGCGTCTGCTGTTCTTGAAGTTTGCTGACAGATTCCAGCAACGTGGTTTTTTCATCATCCTTGGCTTTTAATATCGCGATTTGCGCATCACTTAATTCTTGGCTGTGCTTTTTTATGACCTGGAGCCAGCCATCGGCTTCAACCGCCAGATCATCTTTGGTCAGAGGATTTAAGCGATGCTTTAGTTCTTCGATTGCAATGTCGGGATTGCCTGTCGTTATTGGCTTTGGTGGCGGTTTTTCCTTGTCTTCAGCAGCAGTACCCGTCAAGGGCGATAGAGCAACTATGCACATCACCATCAACATTACAGCGGTTTTCCATTTGCCGGCAAATTTGTGCGATACCATTTCTCGGCCTCCTTTCAAAAGACTGGTCTAAACTGTTCTCGCTGAATCAACGATGGATTTCATCCTTCGGAAGGATAATCACAAAAAAATCATAGTCAAAATCTGATTCTGTGGCGGACGATGACATCCGGTGGGAAAATCGCATCATTTCTGAATTAACTGAAAATTTTCTTATGCTCGGGATCATACAGCGCCCGTTCGGGCTCGCATGTGGCAGGGTAAATTTCTTTGTAGCACTCAATTTCATAGCCATCTAAATGACCGGCTTCGTTGGGCGGCACATATCCGTAAGCTATGGTTTTGGCGATACTGTATCCGTAGCCGGCACTGGTGGTGACGCCGATGACGTTGCTTTTATAAAGAATCGGTTCACTGCCGCGCAACATAACCGGCTGATCGGCATCAATCGTAAAAGTGCACAGCTTCCAGCGCGGGCCTTTTTTTTGGGCTTTCACCAGGGACTCGCGGCCGATAAAATCACCCTTGTTTAATGCTACACAGAAGCCCAGACCGGCATCATAAGGGGTATATTCAGGCGTCAATTCAGCCCCCCACTGACAGTAGCCTTTTTCCAGGTGCAAGGAATGTATCGCCCGGTAACCCGCATTGCAGACCCCCAGCGGTTGACCGGCACCCCAGAGGCTCTCATAAACATGAGCGGCGAACTCAGCCGGTATGTAAAGCTCATAGCCCAGCTCGCCCACATATGTAATCCGCAGGGCCGTGACGGGGGCACTGCCGATGGTGAGGGCTTTGCATTTGCCATGGCGAAAATTCTGATTGCTGATGTTGCTGCGAGTGACTTTTTGAAGTAATCGGCGAGAATGCGGCCCGATCACATTGATCACTGCCAGACCGGCGGTGACGTCCCGAAAGGAAACGCCACCGTCAGCGGGCATGTGTCTTTTGATCCATTCGGCATCATGGCGTCCGAAAGCGGTGCCGGTGACCAGAAAAAATTTGTCATCGGCAAGCCGGGCAATCGTCAGATCACATTCGACGGTGCCGCGGGTATTGCACAATTGGGTATAAGTGACACAGCCCACGGGCTTGTCGATATTGTTGGCCGCCAGCCAGTTCAAAAAATCCAGCGCCTTGGGGCCAGCGATTTCAAACTTGCAAAAAGAGGACTGATCGATCAACACCACCTTCTCTCGGGCAGCCTGATGCTCGTTGCCCACATGCTCAAACCAGTTGGGAATACCAAAAGTCAATTCATCATGGGTTTCGATGCCATCGAGAGCAAACCAGTTCGGCCGCTCCCAGCCATATTTAGCGCCGAAGACAGCACCTTTTTCTGTGAGGAGCGCATACAGCGGTGTTCGCCGGATGCCTCGCGCCGATTCGTGTTCTTCGTTGGGCCAATGGATGGTATAATGCTTGCCGTATATTTCCCGGCTGCGCTCCAGGTTGTATGACCGGCTGAGATGGTGCGGTCCGAGCCGGCGAATGTCCAAAGGCCAGATATTCAGGCTGGGCTCGCCTTCGATAATCCATTCAGCCATCATTTTACCGGCCCCACCGCCGGCGGCTATGCCAAAGGCATTGAAGCCCACGGCCACAAAACAGTTATTCAGCTCCGGTGCCGGCCCCATGATGGCATTGCCGTCCGGGGTAAAGGCTTCGGGGCCGTTAATGAGTTCGGAGATACCGACCGTTTGCAAACAGGGGGTGCGCTGCATAGCCGGCTCGGCCAGCTGCATAAAATGATCGGTGTTGGAATCCAGCAGACGCGAAGAAAAATCATTGGGCACTTCATCAACTGCCCAGGGAATGCCGTTTCTTTCATAGCCGCCCATCACCAGCCCGCCGACTTCACCTTTATAATAAATCAAATTGTCCTTGTCGCGGATGGTCGGTATGTCTTGTGGAATCCCATCAATTGCTTCGCTGACCAGATATTGATGTTGGAAGGGCACCACCGGCGTGTTGACCCCCAACATCCGCCCCATCTGGTACCCCCACATCCCGCTGCAATTGACAACGATTTCACACTGGATGTCACCCCGTGTGGTTTTGACCGCTGAAACCCGTTTGCGGCCGAATTCAAATCCGGTTACCAGGGTATGACGATAAATGGTGGCCCCGTAATTGCGGGCCCCTCTGGCCAGCGCCTGAGTAATACCCGACGGGTCAGCCTGGCCGTCGGTCGGCATGAAAGCAGCACCGATAAGACCATCCAGAGAAATAATCGGACACAGGTCATAAGCCTCTTTGGGCGTTATCATGTGCATGTCCAGCCCGAAACTGCGGGCGGTGGTGGCCCCCCTTTTGAGTTCCAGCATGCGCTCGGTGGTGCCGGCCAGATGCAGGCAACCGGTTTTCTTCCAACCGGTATTTAAACCGGTTTCGGCTTCGAGCTGCCCGTAGAGATTGACACTGTATTGCAGCATCCGCGTGAGATTGCGATCCGAGCGCAGCTGACCCACCAGTCCGGCAGCGTGCCAGGTGGAGCCGCTGGTCAACTCATCTTTTTCAACCAGCACCACATCCTGCCATCCCATTTTCGCCAGATGGTATGCGGTACTGCAGCCGATAATACCGCCGCCGATGATCACAACCTGTGCGCTGTCCTTCAAAGCATTGCTCCTTTGCTAATGGTATGTCAGTACCATCAACCGAAAAAATTCAACGTATCTGCCGATTACATAAATTAGGTTTAGTTAACAGGATAAATAGTCGAATAGTTAATTCGTTAAATAGTAAATAAACTCGAAGCGGAAGACAGTAACAATACAGAAGTTCGAACCAGTTAGGGTGACGATCTGCCCATTGAAGCATCAAGTGAAGGTAAAAGCGGTCCCGCAGACGTGTCGTTTTCCAGCCTGAATGGTCCTTTTGAGCCCTCGAGTTGTCGTTTTTCGGCCTGGTCTGTCGTACCGAATTGGGAGTTTTGTGTCACACCTAATTGTTGAAGCGTCCGGGGGGAGGTACCGCCCTGGTCGCACGAACACCTGCCACCGTTAAGATGGGACAGGCATCCAACATGATCAGCAAACATGTGCTGGATTCGCGCTCCCGCCGTGCGCGGGGACAAACCTTGCGGGAATGACACGCTTGGAATTAAAAATTCCTGGACCGATTCAATAGTCCATGCATTAGGCTGTTTTAAATGAACGCTATCCTCAAACTATTTGACTATTCAACCAATTAACTGATTGACGATACTTTTAACCGAAGTATTCCCGGATAAATGTGATAAAGCGCTCGTTTTCTTCATCAACCCCGGGGGTAACGCGAAAATAGCCGGTCTTGCCGTGGATTTTCCCGATCTTTTTCAGATAGATTTTATTATCGCGGGCAGCCTCGAGGATTTCTTCGGTGGTTTTTCCGGTCATGGTGCCGTCGATTAGCATGTAGTTACCATTTGCCGGGTACGGCTTAAGACCCAGTTTCTTGAGCTCTTCCGCAAAAATAGCCATCCACCGGTTGTTGTGCTCCACCTTGGCCTTGACCTCCTCCGGGTTGTCGATGATCGCTTCGGCGGCAGCCGCAGACATCCGACTCACGTTCCAGGGTAAAAACATCCGATTGAAAGCCGCAATCATCTCTTCGGTACCCAATACAAATCCGAAGCGGACACCCGCAAATCCATAGGCCTTGGAAAAAGTCACTGACAAAAATACCTGGGGATACTGCTTGATCAGTGATGCCTTCGAGGGGCGGTCCGGGTTGTAATCCAGATAGGCTTCATCTACACACAGCGGCACGCCCGTTTCGCAAAAACGAATCAGATCCGCATCGTCGATAAACACCCCGGTGGGGTTGTTGGGGTTGATGATCAATATCAGTTTTGTGCGCTCGTTGATCGCCTTGAGCATCCCATCTACATCATACTGCAGGTCTTCTTCTCTGACCGGAATCTGGATCACCTTGGCATTGCAAAGCTCCGCCCGTGGTGGAAACAGCTCAAAAGTAGGCGTCGACAGCAGAAATTCATCTCCCGGCTGCAAAAATACCCGCATCATGGCGTCGATGGTCTCCGATGACCCGTTGCACAGTGTCACATTGTCCGGACCCAGATCGTACATGGCTCCGATCTTTGTTCGCAAACTTAAAAAACTGTCCGGATACCAGTTGCCGTGTCGAAGGGATTCAACCACCGCCTCGATGACCTTCTCCGAGGGCCCGATGGGGTTCTCATTGAGCATCAGACGGGCATGGTCCGGGTTGGCCATTGCCTGATCTAAAATGCCTACATTATACTCTCTTGACGTAAACAGCCAGGGAACAAACCAGTCCTTCAATTCCTTTTTCATTACGATCTCCTTCATTCACATTATTGTTTTCAGAGGTCAGAAGTCAGAGGACAGATGACAAACATATTTCATTCTACCTGTCTTCTGTTCTCTGTCATCTGTCTTCTGTAATCTAACCTTTGAGCTTTGAATCCCAGTTAAAGTAAATTATCGATGGAAGTAAAATTCAACCCAAAAGCCTCGGCAACCCCCTCATAAGTAACCTTGCCTTTGACCACGTTAGCCCCGTACTTGATTTCAGGGTTTTGTTGCATGGCCTTTTTCCATCCCTTGTTGGCGATCTCCACCGCATACGGCAGAGTGGCATTGGTCAGCGCAAGGGTGGACGTTTTGGGAACCGCGCCGGGCATGTTGGCCACGCAGTAATGGACCACTCCCTCAACTTCGTAAATCGGAGCACCATGGGTGGTCGCTTTGGATGTCTCGAAGCAGCCGCCCTGATCGATGGCCACATCCACCAGCACCGCACCCTTTTTCATGGTTTTCAGCATCTCCCGGGTGATCAAGCGGGGCGCTTTGGCGCCCGGAATCAAAACGGCACCGACGACCACATCGGCCTCCTTGATGAGCCGCCGCACTGTGGTCGGTTTGGACATCAGCAAAAAGCAGTTGCTGGGCATCACATCACTTAAATAGCGCAGACGTTCCAGGTTCATATCCAGAATGTAGACCTTGGCGCCCAAACCGCAGGCCATTTTAGCGGCATTGGTCCCTACGATACCACCGCCGATAATGACCACCGTGCCCGGATCGACACCGGGAACACCGCCCAGTAATACGCCGTGGCCGCCGTGGGCCATTTCCAGATACTTGGCGCCCTGCTGGATCGCCATGCGGCCGGCCACCTCGCTCATGGGTGTCAGCAGCGGCAGCGATCCATCCTCTTTCTGAATGGTTTCGTAGGCAATTCCGATCGAACCGCTTTTGATCAGCACCCGGGTTAATTCTTCGGCCGCCGCCAGATGCAGATAAGTAAAAATAATCTGGTCTTTGCGAATCAGATCATATTCGGCCGGCAGGGGCTCTTTGACATGCATCACCATCTTGGCGCGCTTGAATATCTCTTTGGGGGTGTTGATGATTTCAGCGCCCGCTTTTTTATAGGCGCTGTTTTGAAACCCGCTGCCATTGCCGGCATTTTTCTCAACCAGAACCTCATGACCGCTCTGTCGCATAACCTCCACACCGGCCGGCGTCATGCAGACACGGTTCTCCTCAGCCTTGATCTCTTTTAAAATGCCTACAATCATTTCTGGCTCCTTTTCATTAATCCGTTAATAGGTTGGCCGGTTGAGCCTGTTAAGCCGGTTATGAAAGCAAATTTATCAATTTTTAACCGGCAAACGGGCTAAGGGGCAACGGGCTCAACCAATGGTATAACTTCTAAAGAAGTTTATCGATTGGTGTATATTTCAATCCAAAGGCATCTGCGACACCTTTATAGGTCACCTTACCTTTCACCAAATTGGCGCCGCGCTTGATTTCAGGATTTTCCTGCATGGCCTTTTCCCAGCCTTTATTGGCAATCTCCACCGCATAGGGCAGTGTGGCGTTGTTCAGCGCCAGGGTTGAAGTTCGCGGAAGCGCTCCGGGCATATTGCTGACGGCATAATGAACAATGCCTTCGACCGTGTAGGTTGGATCGGCATGGGTCGTTTCTTTAGATGTTTCAAAACAGCCGCCCTGATCGATGGAGACATCCACCAGAATCGATCCTTTCTTCATGCTTTTGAGCATCTTACGGCTAACCAGGTTAGGTGTTTTACTGCCCGTCACCAGTACCGCTCCCACGACCACATCCGCTTTGGGCAGCACCTCGCGAATGGCTGCCGGGCTGGACATCAGAGTGATGCAGTTGCCGGGCATCACATCACTCAAATAGCGCAAGCGATTCAGGTCGATATCGAGAATGTACACTTTGGCCCCCAGGCCGCAGGCCAGCTTGGCGGCATTGATGCCGACAACACCGCCGCCCAGAATCACAACAGTAGCCGGATCAACGCCCGGTACGCCCCCGAGCAGAACCCCGTGGCCCCCCTGAGCCATTTCAAGAAATTTGGCCCCCTGTTGAATTGCCATGTCCCCAGCGACCTCGCTCATGGGCTCGAGCAGCGGCAGGGATCCATTATCCTTCTGAATGGTTTCATAGGCAATGCCGACCATTCCTGAGTCAAGCATGGTCCGGGTGACCTCTTCAGAGGCTGCCAGGTGAAGATAGGCAAAATAGATCTGGCCTTTTTTTAAGAAAGGGTATTCGGAAGGCTGCGGTTCCTTAACTCGCAGAATCATTTCGGCACGCTCGAAAATCGATCCTGATTGGTTTACAATTTCCGCGCCGGCCTCCTTATAAAGCCGGTTTTCAAAACCACTGGGTTTGCCGGCATCTTTTTCGACCAGAATGGAATGGCCGTTTTGCCGCATAAACTCAACCCCTCCGGGAGACAACGCCACACGGTTCTCATCAGCCTTGATTTCCTTTAGAACGCCAATAATCATTTTTGATCCCCTATTCCTGTGTCAACGTCATGAATTTAAATCGCTATTTGGACCCAAAGTGACCCTGTGCAAAATCATTCGATATCTCGATTCATGAACGGTCATGTTATTTGCTCTCAATCTTGAAAGAATTCGATCAGTTGTTCAGCATGCAAGACACCGTCAAATTCAAAAGGCTTGGCGGATTGCTTCAACACACCTTTCTCGCCATCCGGATCACCCAGAGAAGTCACCACAATCGAAGCCGGGCTCAAATCTTCATTTTCAGTATAGATGTTGGTGGTCGCCACCGACCGCAGACCGGCTGCCTGGGCCGCCAGCAACCCGTTGCGTGAGTCCTCGATCACGATGCATTGATCGGGCGAAAGACCGGATTTTTCCAGCGCCAGAAGGTAAATTTCCGGATCCGGTTTTTTCTTGCTGACCACGTCGCCGGCCAGAACAAATTCCAGGTTGATATCCCCCAGCATGCCCTTGGCAATGGCATTGGCCGAGCGTTCATTGGCCGTCGTGCAAACTCCCAGCCGCAGACCGGCTGCCATGGCTTCCTGCATCAAGCGCTTGACACCGGCTCTGAGCGGCAGGATGCCGCTTTCGATCATTTCAACAAAAATGGCGGTTTTCTTTTTGTGCAGGCTCAGTAAAAATTCACCGTCTTTCTCGGGAATCCCTTCCAGCAATATGCCCTTTTCGGTAAAATAATGGCGCATGCGCTCTTTACCGCCTGAAATCCGAAGCAGCTCGCCATAGGTGTCCACGTCCCAGCTAAAATCGTAGCCGCATTCTTTAAACATGTTGTTAAAGGCCACCCGATGACCATCCTTTTCGGTATCGATAATCACCCCATCCTGATCCCAAAAAATGGCTTTCAGTTCTGGCATGGCTTCTCCTCCCTAAACTCAAAAAATTTTGTTTAGAAATATCCAGCGCTAAAGCTGTCTCATAAATGGCAGGTCACCTTTTCAGGTTGGCCTGTTGAGCCCGTTAAATGCGGAATAATGTCTGATTTAATTTTTTAACCGGCAAACGGGCTAACGGGTAACGGGCACAACCTTTTTGCGCCAGCTTTTAAGCCTTATTAGAGCTGCCTAACAACTCAATCCAATACTTAATCTTATCTTTGATGGCCGCGTTGACAGCCACATCGATTTTACCCGGATTATACTGATCCCGGTTTTCCGAAATATAGTCATAGGTGGTATCAATCAGCGTGTGCTTCAGGTCGGTGGAGACATTAAACTTAGATCCCCCCAGGGCAATAAGATTTTTGACGACATCCGGTTTTAGTCCCGTACCCCCGTGAATCACCAGGGGCACGCGCACCTCTTGACCGTTAATTAAAGCCGCAATTTTTTCCAGACGCTCAAAATCGATTTTGGGATTTTTGGTCTTGTATACCCCGTGGGCAGTACCAATACCGGGTGCAAAAATATCGACGCCGGTCTGATCCACAAAGGTCAACGCCTGCTCGGGATCACACAACTCTACCTCGCTTTCGGCCACCCGCACCTGATCCTCGACCCCGGATACCGTGCCCAGCTCGCCTTCGACCGAAATGCCGCCGGCTGAATGGCAGTAGTCCACCACGGATTTGGTTTGGCGAATATTTTCATTGAATTCCTGTTTGGAGGCATCGATCATGATATTGGTGTAACCGGCATCGGCGCACACCTGACAAAATTCCACATCCGCACAGTGGTCCAGGTGCAAACAAATCGGAATCGGCGCCTCAGCTGCAAGAGTCTTATAAATGGCACCAACGACCTGGGGTTTTAAAAATTTGGACGGTGCCACCGAGCACTGCAGGATCAGCGGTGCATTAAGCTCAATTGCGGCTTCCACAACCGCCTCCATTTGAATCAAATTGGTGCAGTTAAACGCACCAACCGCATATTTCTCAGCCGTTGCCCTTAACAGCATCTCTTTTGCATTGACGATTGCCATTTTTGCCTCCTGATTGATTTTGGATTGAATGTCAATCGGATTTTGAATTTACGTTACCGGGGCCGGCGTGATACCGGCCCAGCTCGATCTCGAGCTTATACGTGTCGCCCCGTAAATAGGAATAGAGGAGCTCTACCGGGATACTGTTCTCATCAAAAGTCAGGCTTTCCATGAAGATACCGGCGGCATTTTCCGGCAATCGCAGGATATTGGCGATGTCGGCATTCAGATTAACAGCACTGATGGTCTGGGCGCAGCGAGCCAAAACAACATCGAACTGCTCTGAAATGAGCTTGTACATCGAACCGGTTAGATTCTTGTTCAAAATACCTTTAAACAGGTCATACGGCAGATAACTTTCTTCATAGACATAGGGTGTGCCATCCCCCATGCGGACGCGCCGTACAAGAATGATCTTTTTATTGGCACCCAAAAATAAAGCCCTGGCAATTTTATCTTCAGCCTGTATGACACGCTTTTCTAAAACTTTCGAACGCTGCTGGATGCCGCTGTCCTGCATCAAATCCGTGGTGCTGGAGATATGCGTCAGCTTTTGCCTCAACTCGGCCGGTGCCGGAGCAGACACAAAGGTCCCGGTGCCCTTTTCTTTGCGCAGCAGCCCTTTGGCAGTTAGTTCCGCAATGGCCTGCCGCACGGTGGTGCGGGTGACATCGCACATTTTGGCCAGTTCAACTTCGGAAGGCAGTTGCTCGCCGGTCCGGTATCTTCCGGTCTCAATAAGCTCATTTAACCAGGCGCTGATTTGAAGGTATTTGGGGATCGGATTTGAGCTGTCAACAATTTTCACCGGATCATCCTTTTTAAAGTGGACGCACGACCATATTCATGGCGGTAAATTTAATAAGGTGAAAATTAAAAATTTCGGGGATTTGGTTAGTCGACTAAATGTGTAGATGTATATACAAAAAACTGATTCATATTTGCAACTTATTTTTTAAGAATAGTTAAAAAATAATCTTACCAGTTGATTATGATGATTGTGATGAGTATAGGATTGCCTGTCCACCATCGATTTTGATACTGACGAACGCTTGGATGGGGAAATGAAAAAACTTGAAAACTTGACAATGAGGTTTTTGATTTAAAATTAATACATACCCTTACAGCAATAAAACAGATGAGGATGAAACATGGAAATCTGGTTGGTGACCGCTATTTTAATCGTGGCCATGATTCTGCTGGTCACCGAACGCCTGCCGGTGGATCTGACATCCATCGGCATTATGGTGGCACTGGTTATCAGCGGAATTTTAGCGCCCAAAGAAGCCATCGCGGGCTTTGCCAGCCCGGCCGTCATCACCGTGGGATCCATGTTTTTAATCAGCAGAGGCATGATCCGCACCGGCGCTGTCGGGTTCATCAGTGAAAAAGTCATTGATTATTCCCGTGGCAGACCCGGTCTGGCCATATTTTTAATCCTGGTGATTGTGGGCACGGCCTCTGCGTTTATCAATAATACCCCGGTGGTGGTTCTCTTTATCCCCATTGTTTTGAGCCTCAGTTGCGAGCTGAAATTCAGCCCGTCCAAGTTTTTGATTCCGATATCCTACGCCTCCATTTTAGCCGGCACCTGTACGCTGATCGGAACCTCTACCAATATCATTATCAGTGATCTAAGTGCCAGGCATGGTTATGGCGCAATGAGCATGTTTGAGCTGTCGCCGCTCGGTCTGCCCATTGCTGTGCTGGGTATTATCTTTCTCATTTTTGTCGCCCCCAGGCTTATGCCCAACGTGCACAATCCGGTATGCGAGTTAAGGAACGATGAAAATCGCCGCTATCTGGCCGAATTACATATCCCGCGTGAAAGCCGCATCATCGGAGATAACCCCAAATCATATTTTTCTGGAAAATATCCGGACATGGAGGTGCTCGAGCTCATTCGCTATTCCCATGTGTATTACCCGGACCGGGATGCCGTCAAAATGGCAGCGGATGATCTGCTGCTGGTCAAAGGCACGGCCAATGATCTGGTGGAATTACTGCACGATGATGTGGTGGAATTGCCAATGGCCGAGCAGGGTTTGAATTTCGATGCTGAAAAAAATGAATCGCTCATCGTGGAGCTGATCATACCGCCCCAGTCGTCTCTGGTCGGTCAAAGATTGGTATCCAGCCGCCTGCGGCGTGATCCGGATATCCACATCATCGCCATTAAGCGCCGAGAGCTTCATTATGCCGAGCCCAAGGTCAAAGACGTCCGCTTGCAGATCGGCGATATTCTTCTAGCGCGTCTCCCGGAGCCTTCCTTGGAACGGCTGCGCGGCGAAAGGGATTTTATCATCGTTGAAGACGTCCACCATGAAATCGTGCACAAAAGGCTGGCGCGCCGCGCCTTTTTGATCTTCGGTGCCATGATCGTGGCCGCCAGCACGGGATTGGCCGATATTATGGTATGCGCCATGACGGCTGCTTTTCTGATGGTTATCACCGGATGCCTGCAGTTGCGCAGCGCCTACCGCGCCATGGACGGCCGCGTCCTTTTGATTATCATTGCGACGATTGCCCTGAGTGCTGCTTTGGAAAAAACAGGGGCCTCGGCATTTTACGCTGAAGCCTTTCTGGGTCTATTCAGCGGGGCCAGTCCGGCGCTCGTTTTAAGCGGGGTAATCCTGCTGACCAGCATCAGCACGCATGTGCTCAGTAATAACGCCACCGCCATCCTGCTGCTGCCGATAGCGATTTCCGCCGCCCAGGGTTTGGGTGTCGATCCCAAACCGTTTATCATTGCAGTCTGTTTTGGCGCCAGCGCCTGTTTTGCCACGCCCATCGGCTATCAAACCAACCTGCTTGTCTACGGTCCCGGCGGCTACCGCTTTAGCGATTACTTCAAACTGGGAATGCCGCTCAATTTGCTGGTCTGGGTGACGGGCTCGATATTCATCCCGAGGATATGGCCATTTTAG
>JASFIV010000098.1:0-14379 GCA_050122475.1 Desulfobacterales bacterium
TAATCGGTCCCTTTCTTGGCCCTCAGATAACCGGTAACGCCAATGGTTATGCAGTAACCCCAGTAAAGGAGAACAAAAAAGAACAGCCAGTATACGTGAGACCCCATGTTCTTCTCCTTTCCTTATTAGTAGATAACTTGCGATTCATTTCCGAATTCAACGTTTGTGGGCGGGCATCACCTCCTTTGTTTTGAGCGTTAAACAGATGATCTGATCACATGGTTCATTCTGAGATGTCTGCGGGCATGTGTCGCGCCCAAAGTGGCTTCCATCCCCGCAGAGCGCCTGTCATTTTGACCAAACCGTTGGAGGATATCTTTGACAGTTCATTCGGATACTCCTTGTTACCTGTCTTCTCAGGTTCTGATTCAGCCGAAGCTTGCGTGTATGTTCGGCAAAATGACGATCAGTTTTTTCAAACCAAACCTTATCCTTCAGCCATTTTTTTAATTTCTTCCACAATCTCAGGGTTGGCCAGGGTGGTCACATCTCCAACATCCTTTTCATTTGAGATCGCACCCAGCACCCGACGCATGATCTTGCCCGAACGGGTTTTGGGCATATCGGTGACGATCCATACCTTGCGCGGTTTGGCAATCTTGCCGATTTCCGAACAGACCGCATCGGATATTTTCTGGGCCAGATCGTCGGAGGCTTGCATGCCCGGTTTCAAGGCAATATACAGATCCGGCTCTTTGCCCTTGATGTCATGGGCCACCGGAACCACCGCTGCCTCGGCCACTTCATCTACCACCAGAGCTGCCGACTCGATTTCCTTGGTACCCAGCCGGTGGCCGGAAACATTGATGACATCATCAATGCGGCCCAGGATGCGATAAAAGCCATCTTCGGCTTCCACGGCGGCATCGCCGGTCATGTAAGGCCAATCCCGCCAGTCTTTGCTCTCGGGATCCTTGCAATAGCGGGCATAATAGGTTTCGACAAAGCGATCGCGGTCGCCCCAGATGGTCTGGAATCCGCCGGGCCAGGGATTCTGGATGCAGATGTTACCGGCCTTGCCGGCCCCGGATGGAATGACCTTGCCTTCATCATCGTAAATGATCGGATGAATACCCGGCATGCCCGGGCCGGCGCTGCCCGGTTTCATGGGGGTGATGGCCGGAAGGGTGCTGCACAGAAATCCGCCGGTCTCCGTCTGCCACCAGGTGTCCACGATGGCCGCTTCACCCTTGCCGACGACCTCGTAATACCATTTCCAGACTTCGGGCTCGATGGGCTCACCGACGGTGGTCATATGCTTGAAATGGTAATTGTATTTGGCGGGCTCGTCCGGACCGATTTTGCGCAATGCCCGGATGGCGGTCGGGGCGGTATGGAAGATGTTGACATCCAGGTTCTGGGCGATGCGCCAGGGCCTTCCGGGATCTGGATAGTTGGGAACGCCTTCAAAGACCACCGTGGATGCACATAGGGACAAGGGGCCATAAACGATGTAGGAATGCCCCGTAATCCAGCCGATGTCAGCCATGCACCAGTAAACATCTTCCGGATGAATGTCCTGCACATACTTGGAGGTGCCGGCAACATAAGCCAGATAGCCGCCGGTGCCGTGCTGGCAGCCCTTGGGTTTGCCGGTGGTTCCGCTGGTGTACATCAAAAAAAGCGGCGCTTCGGCCGGCATGGGCACCGGATCAACCCGTGCACCATAATAATCTTTTAAAAGATCGTGGACGAAATAATCGCGCCCCTCCACCATGGGCGTGTCGCTGGAGGCTTTGCCCGGGTAGCGCTGCCAGATGAGCACCTTATCCACCTTCTGACCGTCTTTTTCCGCCAGCTCAACGGCGATATCCGCATTTTGCTTGTGGTTGAGAAGATTGCCGGCACGGTAGTAGGCGTCGGCCGTAATCAGCACATTACTGCCGGAATCGACAATTCGATCGGCACAGGCCCGACCGCTGAAACCGCCGAAGACTTCGGAATGAATCACGCCCAGACGGGCACAGGCCAGCATAGTGATCGGCAGCTCGGCAATCATGGGCATATGCAGCGTCACGCGGTCGCCGGCTTTTAACCCGGCAAAATCCCGCAAAAGGGCCGCAAATTCATTTACGCGCACGAAAAGTTCCTGATAGGTGACATGTTCGACTTTTTCTTCCTCGGGCTCCGGTACGAAATGAATGGCGGTCTTGTTTTTATTCTTCGCCAGGTGCCGATCAACACAGTTGTAACTGGCATTTATTTTGCCGCCCTTAAACCATTTCCAGCAGGGCGCATCACTGGTATCCAGGATTTCGTCCCAGTATTCATACCAGTCGAGCAGATCGGCATATTCTTTGAAGCAATTGGGAAAATTGTCCAGACTGAACCGCTCATAAACTTCGGGATCGGTCATATTGGCCTGGGCAATAAACTGAACAGAAGGATAGATAAGCTCCTCTTCACCCCAGTGTACCGCAATTTCAGCTTCAGAAGTTTCGACGACTTCTTTTTCTGCCATAATTTCCCCCTTTCTTAGACAGTTTAAAACAGAAATGAATCCAAAATGTGTGTAAAAAAATTTGATGACCTCGGAGACGCTTTAACATGATAATGAATAATATTTATTTTATATATTTAATTTCACTTTATTTATTAATTTTAAATTTTATTCATTATTTGATGGGATGTACTTGATTATAAAATTTTGATGTTTTTACATCTCTTTGTATGTGGTTGTCAACATGATTTTTGTTCATTTTTAATATTTTTGGAACAAACACCCCATTCGCGTTCGAGGTACGGATAAGCCATAAAAAAATTTCGAGTGGCATGCTTACGGAGTGGCACAGCTGTCTTGCATTCGACCAGAGCCATGGTTATAATTAACAGTATGAAATCACACGATGAAAAGATACCGGATCCAAAGGAATTGGAAAAAGAAATCGGCGAATTTTTGTCTAAAAAATTCGGCAACAATGTCAAAATCGTCACTCCGGTGGTTTTGCCCGAGCAAGATGCGGTTGATCAGGTTAAATCAGCACCCAGACACAAAAAAGACATCAATTTTGACTTGAAGCCCGAAGAGTTGATCGCTTATCTGGATCAATTTGTTGTCAAACAGGACAGCGCCAAAGCAATTCTGGCTACCAAAATCTGTACGCACTTTAATCGCATCCGGCGCGCACAGGAAGAACATGACCCCAACGATAGTCTCACTAGAGTGGGGAACATTAAAAACAATGTGCTCATGATCGGCCCCACCGGTGTGGGTAAGACGTATGTGATTAAATTGATTGCGGCTAAAATCGGAGTACCTTTTGTCAAAGGTGATGCCACCAAGTTCAGCGAAACCGGCTACGTCGGTGGCGATGTCGAAGATCTGGTGCGCGAGCTGGTAAGGGAAGCAGAAGACGATATCGAACTGGCAGAGTGCGGTATCATTTATATCGATGAAATCGATAAGATCGCTTCCAGTCGCAACATTATCGGGGCTGATGTATCACGAACCGGCGTCCAACGCGCGCTGCTAAAGCCCATGGAGGAAACTGAAGTCGATCTAAAAGTCCCCCATGACCCGATTTCCATGATTCAGGAGATCGAAAGGTTTCGCAAGACTGGAAGACGCGAAAAACAATCGGTCAATACCGCCAACATCCTGTTCATCATGAGCGGGGCATTTACGGATCTGGAGCCGATCATTCAAAAGCGTTTGACCAAGCAGGAAATCGGTTTCGGTGCCCGAATCGAACGATCCCATGAATCGTATGACATTTTAGCACAGGTGAAGTCTGAGGATTTGATTCGCTTTGGTTTTGAAACTGAGTTTGTCGGGCGGCTGCCAGTGCAAGCGGTGTTTGAGAATTTAACCGAGCAGGATTTGTATGATATCTTAAAAAATCCAAATAATCCCATCATTCTGGGTAAAAAGCTGGATTTTGCGGCTTACGATATCGAGATTAAATTTGAGGATCAGTTGTTGCGCATGCTGGCCCAACAGGCATATACTGAAAGTACCGGCGCCAGAGGTCTGGTGAGCGCCGTTGAAAAAACGCTGCTCGAATTTGAAAAAAAGCTGCCCTCTACCCGAATTAAAAAATTCCCGGCCACTTTAGACATCATCAAAAATCCACAGTCATCAATTGAAAAACTCACCCGGGCCAGTGACTCGCATTTTAACAAAATGTTTAAAAGCTTAGACCAGGAAGAGAGACAGCGCATCACCCAATACCTGGATTCGAACAAAGCCCACCTGGAAAACAAATACAACCTGACCATGACACCTTCACGGGTGAATATCGTGGCCCAGGCGTATGCCAAAAATATCAAGGATATTGAAAGCGTCGTTAAGCACATTAAGAGCCATTACGATGACATAAAAAAAATGGAACTGCAATTTTTTAAAAATCATGATATGAACATTGTCCTTGAGGAAGATGCGATCGATTTTATCATGGAGCAGCTGATTCAGGCGCCGATCGATCTGAAAAATGTTTACCAAAAGGTTGACATGGACTTTAAGCACGGCCTCAAGCTGGCCCGTGAAAAAACCGGCCGCAGCCGCTTTTTTATCACCCGTCAAGCCCTGCTGGATCCCGAAGCCTATATCAGCCAGATGATCCAGAGTGAATTTGATTCGGACTCTACAAATCTAAAAAGCTGAGGAGAACTTCGGGTCTAAAATGGCCACGCCGAATTCCCGAATAGTTGAAAGTGACGTAATCCCATGATCGGAATTTCCAAACTATATTGTGGTACTGTTGAGCCTTCTGATGCGCTGCGCTACGGGCGGCACTCAGGCAAACTGCCGTCCCACCTGTTACAATTTTCCAAAGACAAACGCCCGGTGGTGGTCTGGAACACAACCCAGCGCTGCAATCTCAAGTGCGTGCACTGTTATGCCCATGCCAAAGCTTTGGCCAACGATAATGAATTGAGCACCCGAGAAGGCAAAGCGTTAATTGATGACCTGGCGGAATATGGCGCACCGGTGATTCTTTTTTCCGGTGGCGAACCGCTGGTGCGCAAAGATCTTCCCGATCTGGCCGGGTATGCGGTCGATAAGGGGATGCGGGCGGTGATTTCAACCAACGGCACATTGATCAGCGCCAAACTGGCGCAAACCCTCAAACGAATCGGACTTTCTTATGTCGGCATCAGCCTGGACGGCATGCCGGAAATCAATGATCGCTTCAGAGGTGTGAGCGGCGCTTTTGATTCTGCCATGAAGGGCATTAAAAATTGCCAGGATGCCGGCATAAAGGTGGGGCTGCGCTTTACGATCAACAAATACAACGTTGATGAAATTCCCCACATATTCAACCTCATCGAAGAAATGGAGATCCCCCGGGTCTGCTTCTATCACCTGGTTTATGCCGGCCGCGGTACCGAGCTGGTTAAAGAAGATCTGACCCACGAAGCCACCCGTTCCGCTGTCGATCTGATCATCGATGAGACCAAGCGCCTGCATGACATTGGCAAACCAAAGGAAGTATTGACCGTCGACAATCATGCCGATGGACCCTACCTTTACTTGAGGCTACGCAAAGAAAACCCGCAGCGCGCCAAAGACGTTTTGGAGTTGCTGCAATGGAATGAAGGCAACAATTCCGGACGGGGTATCGGCTGTGTCAGCTGGGACGGCGAGGTCCACCCGGATCAATTCTGGCGCCATTGCAGTCTGGGCAACGTGCGCCAGCGGCCGTTTTCAGAAATCTGGGCCGATCTTTCCAATCCGCTGCTGGAAAAGCTCAAAGAGAAAAAAAAGCATGTCAAAGGCCGTTGCGCTGACTGCCGCTGGCTGGATATTTGCGGCGGCAACTTTAGAGTTCGCGCTGAAGCCACCACCGGTGATTTGTGGGCCCCGGACCCGGCCTGCTATTTAACCGATGAAGAGATCGGTCTGACGGACAGATAATTTTGAAAAAGAATTTACGCACGCAAAGCCGCTAAGCTCGCGAAGAAAGAATCCTAATTTAAAAATCCCTTGGCGTCTCTGCGTCTTTGCGAGAGGCCCATCGCTTTGGTTCAATTTAGTCATTTTAGAAGATAAGGAGACTGAATGTTATTTCCAGACTACAGGCCCAGGCGACTGCGGCAAAGCGAAGCCTTTCGCCGCATGATTCGCGAAACCCGTTTAGCGGTCGATGATCTCATATTACCGCTTTTTGCAATTCAGGGCCGCAATGTGCGCAATCCGATTGAATCCATGCCCGGACATTTTCAACTATCCGTTGATCAGCTGATTAAAGCAGCGACTTCGGCAAAAAACCTGGGCATACCCGCGGTAATGCTTTTTGGCATACCGGAGGCCAAGGATCCTTTAGGAACCCGGGCATACGCTGCTGACGGCATCGTCCAAACTGCTGTTAAAGCCCTTAAAGACAAGCTGTCGGAGCTGGTGGTCATTACCGATGTGTGCCTGTGCCAGTATACCGACCACGGCCATTGCGGCGTGGTGGACGGCCAGACAATTGACAATGATGCCAGCCTGGATCTTCTGGCCCGAACGGCATTGTCGCATGCCAAAGCCGGCGCCGACATGGTGGCTCCCTCGGATATGATGGACGGCCGCGTGGCCGAAATTCGCAATATTCTGGACGAAAACAATTTCAGCCAGGTGCCGATCATGTCTTACGCGGCTAAATATTGTTCGGCCTATTACGGGCCCTTTCGCAGTGCCGCAGATTCCGCCCCGCAATTCGGCGATCGACGCACCTATCAGATGGATCCCGCAAATGCCATTGAGGCCATCCGCGAGGTTTCAATGGATGTTGAAGAAGGAGCGGACATCGTCATGGTTAAACCGGCGCTCGCCTATCTGGACATTATCTGCCGCGTAAGAGAGGAATTTGACCTGCCGGTGGCCGCCTATAATGTCAGTGGTGAATTTGCGATGATAAAAGCCGCTGAAAAATTGGGATGGATCGACGGACCCAAAGTGATGCTGGAGACCCTGACCGCTATCAAACGCGCCGGTGCTGACATGATATTGACCTATTTTGCCATAGAGGCCGCCAAGACACTCAACTCTTAACGCTAGTGCGTAGATTGACGATGAAACCACCGCATCCCCACTCACACGCCCAGAACAAGAAAAACCAGTTGCGCCTGGTGGCATGGGAAACAACCCGCAACTGCAATCTGGCCTGTGTGCATTGCCGGGCTTCGGCAGATATGGGGCCCCACCAGGGCGAGCTGGGCACCGATGAAGGATTGCGTCTGCTGGAACAAATTGCTGAAGTCGCCAAGCCGATCATCATCCTTACCGGCGGCGAGCCCCTGCTCCGCTCAGACATCTTCGACATCGCCCGCCATGGCACAGCGCTCGGTCTGCGCATGGTTATGGCTTTAAACGGCACCCTGGTAACTGAAAAGATTGCCCGGCAACTGGTCGACTCCGGTATTCAACGCATCAGCGTCAGCATCGATGGCTCGAGCGCCGAAACCCATGATCGCTTCCGACAGGTTAAAGGCGCCTTCGAAGGCACCCTGCGGGGTATCGAGCTGATTAAAAATGCCGGACTGGAATTCCAGATCAACACCACCATCACCAAGACCAACCTCGATCAGATTCCCGCCATCCAGGATCTGGCTGTTGAACTGGGTGCCGTGGCCCATCATATCTTCTTACTGGTTCCCACCGGACGCGGCAAATATATTGTCGATCAGGCCATCGATGCAGCCGAATATGAGCGCACCCTCAACTGGTTCTACGATCAGAGAGCCACGACACCGCTGCAGCTAAAAGCCACTTGTGCGCCCCATTATTATCGTATCCTCAGACAGCGTGCGAAAAAAGACGGTATCTCCGTTAACTTTGAAACCCATGGACTTGATGCGGTGACCCGCGGATGCTTGGGTGGCATCGGTTTTTGCTTTATCTCTCATCAGGGCATCGTTCAACCCTGTGGCTATCTGGATCTAAATTGCGGTGATGTGCGACAAACATCCTTTGCTGACATATGGAATCAGTCGGATATCTTTTTGGAGTTGCGCAATTATGATAAGCTGAAAGGAAAATGTGGGCCCTGTGAATATAAGCGTGTCTGCGGTGGTTGCCGTTTAACTCCTTTAGCATCAACCTCCTTCTTTTGGCCGGCAGACCTGTCCAAATTATAGCCCGCGCCTGAAAACTGTTGACCCTTGCTGACAGTTTGGTATCATCTAGAAATAGCGAATGCCGGTATTGTCGTTCAGGCTCTGATATCAGTCCGCAGGTCGGTATTGACCGCAACGACATTCAGGGAATAATGGAAGCGTGGAAAAGAGGTCCTATGAAAATCCAATCTTTAATGATTGCTAATCCCATTACCATTGGTCCCCACGCATCGGTCAGTGAGGCCATTGAGCTGATGAAAGCCAACTCTATCCGACATTTGCCGGTGGTCACCAGCGGAAATCGGTTGGAGGGATTTTTGACGCTGGCCGATTTGAAACAGGGCCTGATCCCCTCGATGCTGGGTGATGTGTCCCTGGATGATTTGATGATTAAAAACCCGATTACGGTCAGCCCCGATGATGATATCGAACTGGCGGCCATGCTGATTTACAATCATAAAATTGGTGGAATGCCGGTGGTCGACGATGGACAATTGGTGGGGATCGTGACGGCAACCGACATGCTGCGTGCCTTTATCGATATGATGGGCATTCTGTCGACAACCTCCCGTATCGATGTGGTGCTGGGCGATCAGCCCGCCACCTTCAAAAGGGCTATGCAGATCATCAATGACCATGGTGGTGATATTATCAGTGTTAGCATGACGCCCCAGCAGAAAAGTAAGCGAGTTTACTATTTTCGCCTGTCCGCCTGCAAGACGGATGTCATAGAAAAGGCTTTAGCCAAGGAAGGATTTGATGTATTAGCGGCAATGGATTAAAAGGTTGCCCCGAATCCGCAAAAAACACCCTGCAAAATAAATCAACTCGGATTGACGCTCACCTATTTATTCTCAAATGATATATTTTTCGGCCTCGCGCCATTTACGCTCGATTTCTCTGGCAACGGCTGCCTTCAGATCGATGCATTCGATGACGCAGACCGCTTTGCTGCCCGTGGTATCCAGTGAAGCGCTGGCCATCCAGCAGCGTCCGTTAAAGAATATATAGCGGTCCTGAAGCATGACATGGCGCCGGATTTCGACATCCGGACAACTGGAGCAAAAGCTTTTTAAAATACCATCGAAGCCGTCGGCCAATGCTTTGGGCTCACGGCTGGTCAATAGGCGTAGCGGGTGTTTAACATTTTCGAGACATTCGAACGTCGTGCTGCCAAACTGGGTGTCAACCAGTGTAATCGCTGTTTTGGCGGAACCGAAAAATTTTTGGGCTTCTGATATGGCTTTGAAATGATAGCTTTTCGCCTCTACCACTTGAACCGGCTTTTTATCTTTGACCAGCAGAAGCTGCAGCTTTTTCAATTGCGGCTTCATTTGCTCGTCAAAAACGTTGCTTTCCCAGGTTGAGTTTAGAATTCGCTGATCACAACGCTGCACCAAATCTTGCAGCAATCTCGTCAAAAGCCGTCGATGACCATGCCGGTCAAGATGAACCAGGTCGTTGGCCAACTTGACATGATTCAGATTGACGCCCAGAAAATCCACTTCGACATTAAACTGGTTGCAAAGATCTTCGAGTTCGTAATTGCCGTAATATTCTTTTATAGCATCTGACAGTATTTCAATAGCTTTTGTACTCATGCCCATATTCCTCCCAATATTAAAAAAGCGATCAGACAGTCGGTGTAAACGGCCTGATATATATATCGGCAATTCGATCCAAAGCTTTATATTTTTTTTTGTATCCAAAAACTCAGAAAACAAGGCAAACGGATTGAGCTAATCGCTCAAACCGTTTGCCTCATGTTATTCGTTATTCGTTATTTTTTAATAGGGATTGGGTACTGGGTATTGAGCATTTGAATGAGCAAAGATCTAAAAAGTCATTATATCATCCCTTTACTATGAATAATCAATAACGGATAACAAATAACTTTTATTGGAGGAGAGGCCTCAAGGCGGATCATCCAAGGAAATAAAGGGTTTTACCGTCAGGGAATTGCCGTCTGTGGTGATTCGAATGGCACCATTGAGATCGGTGCGAAATATGCGGCACCCATTTTCCTGATAGGCCGCCAACACGGCAGAATGAGGAAATCGAAATCGATTCTTCCAGCCCGCAGAGATCACGGTAATCTCCGGCTGAACGCGGTTCAAGAAAAGCGGACTGCTCGATGACCGGCTGCCGTGATGAGGCGCCAGCAGGACATCGCAGCCCAATTCAGCCCCTGCCAATTTGACCAGCTCTTTTTCAGCTTCGACCATGATGTCGCCCGGAAACAAGAACGATACATTGCCGAAGATTACCTTCACGACCAGGGAATTATTATTGGTATTGCGCCATCTGTCTGAAATTTTGTGGGCGTTAAAATCAGCCGGGGGATACAATACGATAAATTCCACCCCATTTATCTGCGATCGGCGGTCAAGCTGGTGAAAATCGGGCTCAAAATACCCTTTACGGTCAATTATATCGCGGAACGCCTTATAGCCAGACGTCGTCCGGGTTTCACCGTTGGTCCAGATCGCTTTCACGTTGAAATGTTCGGCAATGTAAATCAAACCATTGAGGTGGTCGCTATTGGGATGGGTGAGGATTAGCGTATCGACGGTAAGTATCTTTTTTCGCAATAAAAAAGGTGCGATTACGCGAGCACCCATATCAAAGGAATCGTTGTCGGAAAAACCACCGCCGTCAATTAAGGCTGTGGCGCCGCCCGGCAGTTCTAAAAGTGCCGCGTTGCCCTGCCCCACATCTAAATAGGTCACCTGCAAATCAGAATTCCAATAGCGCTGGCTGACCCAGTAACCGGCGTCTGCTAAAAGAACCAGCATTACCCCCAAGCCGACAATAGCGCTTTCCTTGCCCGCCAGGTTTGCCGACGCCCAGCGACCGGCAGCAGTCAAGCTGAATAAAAGTCGGCTTAAAACAACCGGGCCGCGAGTGTGCAGGCCGCTGCTTGCATCGAGACCGGCATCCGGCTGACCCTTTTGAAGGGAATTCGCCTCGGACACTGTCGCACGGAAACTCATCCAGCGCAACAGGGCCCAGCCCAGCAAATAATAACATAGGATTTCCAGCACGCTGGGCGTAAACGTTTTAAGCGCTGCAAATGGCAAATCGGCCAGACGGGTGATCACTACCATGACCGCATCCAGCATAAAAATGCAGATTTTCGCTCCGACGAAAGCCAGCTGGTGGCTGATTGGATATAGAAACAGAGCCAGCAGCCCGCAGGGGATAACCCCGAAACCCACCAGCGGTACGATCATAAGGTTCGCCAGCAGTCCGATGAGCGAAATCTGATTGAAGTAGTTCATCACCAGCGGCAGGGTGCCACCAATGGCAAAAACAGACACCAGGACAAAGGCCGTTAATTTGCTGCGCACCTGAAAAGCCACGCCCATCTCAGCCGGGTGTTTATCGACCGATCGTGTTTGCCAGCAAGACATGCCGTACAGAATCGACAACACTGCCATAAAAGATAGCTGAAACGAAATTGAAAAAAATGAGGGCGGAAACACAATCAGGATGATAAAGGCGGCCAATGCCAGAATATTGAGCGCATCGCGCTCGCGTTCAACCACAAAGGTCAATAAAAATGCACACACCATGATGACGGCCCGCTGGGTTGAGGGCGACATCCCCGATATCAGTCCATAGAGACAAACCGGAATCAGCGAGACAATGGCAGCGCCTTTATGCGTCCAGGCCTTCCAGAGCAATGGCCGCACCAAACGCAACAGCCGCTGAAACACGAAAAATGAGACGGCAGCGACGATGCCGATATGAAGCCCTGAAATAGCCAGAATATGCCCGACACCGGCACGATTAAATTTGTCGCGCAGCTCAGATGATAAAGCGGCTCGATCGCCAAGGACCAGGGCTTTGAGAACGGCGGTCGATGGTCCTTTGCCGGCCCTTTCAATGAGGCTTGCCATTGCGCGGCGTGCCTGGTCGAGCCGGTCGGATAGATCCGTAGCGCTGTCTTTTTGAACCACCTGTAAACGATCGCCCCGGGTATAAGCAGTCCGCCGGATATTTTTAAAGGCCATGTAACGCTGATAATTAAAACCGCCCGGGTTGTTGAAATTACGCGGCCGGCGCAATCGACTGCGAAAGACCACCCGATCCCCCCTGGCAATCTGCGGCCCCCTACCCCGGACTGTAACCCGAATCTTGCCTTTCACCCGATAGGCTGCACCCTTGTATTTAAGGGTATCGGCCAGCAAAACAAACTTTTTTAGATATTTGAAGTCGCGCGGATGGCTGTTCACCACGCCGGCAATCTGCCAGCGGGTTTCATCTGAAAAGGAATCAACGTGATCGGCCGACAGGCGGGGTGAAACCCAGGGTTGGATGGACACATAGCCCAGGGCGGCGAATAAGATGATGGGGGTCCAGCGACCGGCCTGGCGACACCAGATACAGTATCCGATCCGTGTGGCGCTCACACAAATAATAATGACAGCGCCAGTGACATGGCCCGCAAAATGAGATCCAAAAAGAATGCCACCTATCAGCGCAAACAACAGCGCAGCGATGGGACGTGAATAGAAGTGGTTTGCCATTTGAAAGCTCTATGCTCCAGAAGTAGACCCTATTCCCTCAAGCGGTCATGTCATTTTCTGATCGGCGATATGACATTTATTGTGCAGGTGACCCGCTAATTGGGATTCGAACAACGTAAATGGTCTGTCCAAATAGTGACCTACCATTCATCCCAAATAGCGGGTCACCGTAAGCTTACGGGTAAATTATCTGCATATCGCCTAACAGAAAATAACATGCCCGTCTCGCCATTTTAGACGAAGGGCAGCAAACAAACCACTTCCTTATTTAATGCGCTTAATGGCGGCGCCCAGCCGACTGAACTTCTTTTCAATGGTTTCATAACCGCGATCCAGATGGTAGACGCGATTGACTTCCGTCTGGCCTTCAGCCACCAGACCGGCCAGAATCAGTGAGGCGCTGGCTCTCAAATCGGTGGCCATTACGGGAGCGGCAGACAAAGCGGGCACGCCTTTAACGATGGCCGTGTGTCCGGATATTTTGATATCAGCGCCCATGCGCTCCAATTCACTGACGTGAATAAAGCGGTTTTCAAATATGGTTTCCGTAATCATGCTGGTGCCGTTGGCAACACACATTAACACCATGAATTGCGCCTGCATATCGGTTGGAAAACCCGGATAGGGCTGGGTTTCAACATCAACACTGATGATCTCGTCATTACCGTGGACATGGATGGCATTTTCAGCGGTGCTGATCTTGACACCGGCGCGTCTGAGTTTGTGAATGCTGGCACGCACATGCTCCGGATTACAATCCACCAGCGTCACATCGCCATGTGTCAATGCTGCGGCGATCATGAAGGTAC
The DNA here is from genome assembly GCA_050122475.1 of Desulfobacterales bacterium. GTDB lineage: Bacteria > Desulfobacterota > Desulfobacteria > Desulfobacterales > JAHEIW01 > JAHEIW01. The sequence goes on from JASFIV010000098.1 coordinate 13,382, forward strand.
CCGTTTCGATCCGATCGGGAATGATGCGCACCGACACCGGCTTTAAGGATGTGACCCCATTTATCGTTATCACAGCCGTACCGGCTCCCTGAATATCGGCACCCATTTTATTCAGCACTTCTGCCAGCGCAACGACTTCGGGCTCACGGGCGGCATTTCGTAAAACGGTTGTGCCTTCGGCCAAGACAGCGGCCATCATCAGGTTTTCAGTCCCGGTAACGGTCACGGTATCGAAATAAATATCAGCGCCTTTTAATTTTTTGACTTCCGCCCGCACATAGCCGTGTTCAAGATTGATATCGGCGCCCAGCTGAGCCAGTCCCTTCAGATGCAGGTTGATCGGTCGGGCGCCGATGGCGCATCCACCCGGAAGCGAAACAATGGCTTTTTGCAGTCGGGCCAGCATAGGGCCTAAAACGAGAATCGAGGCCCGCATCTTTCGCACCAGATCGTAGGGTGCTTCGCAGCTCAGGATGCGTCCGGTATCGACATGGACCGTATCACCGTGCGCTTCGGCACGCGCGCCCAGATTGCAAAGCAGCGCTTTGATACTTTCGATGTCCTGTAAACGCGGCACATTGGAATACGTATTGGCCCCTTCGGTCAGCAGCGATGAGACTAAAATGGGCAGTGCTGCATTTTTGGCCCCGCTGATGCGCACCTGTCCCTTTAACGAACGCCCGCCTTCAACAATGATTTTATCCATTTAATCCCCTTTTTCTGCTACGACAAAGCTAATTTCTTTCATACCACGAAGAACACGAAGAACACAAAGAAAGATAACTATAAAAGCGGGCTTAAAAGACCTTCGTGACCTTCGTGCCTTCGTGGTGAGCTTTTCAAGCTTAACAGGACCCGAGCAATCTGTTTAACCGCAAAGGCACCAAGACCACAAAGAAAAATAATTAAAAATTTATCTTGAAATATCTTTGCGAACTTTGTGTCTTTGTGGCAAATTTTTTCACTTCAATAGAACATCAAAAAAAAAGCGCTCCCCT
>JASFIV010000099.1:0-14360 GCA_050122475.1 Desulfobacterales bacterium
GGGTTTGGTAGGGCAGCTTGATCCCCAGGTGCTTGCCAATTACGATTTGCAGCAAGCAGCGTTTTTATTTGAACTCACCTTTGATACGTTGATACCAGTGCTAAAAGATACAATGGTCTCCAGGTCGATCCCCAAATTCCCGGCTATATTCAGAGACATCACCATTATTGTCGACAAGACGCTTGAAGCCCAGGAGATTATCATCACCGCTCTGGAACAGTCATCTGATCTGGTGGAAGATGTCAGCTTGCTGAGTGTGTTCGAGGGTTCGCCCATTGCCCAGGGCAAAAAAAGCGTATCTTTGCGGGTTACCTATCGGTCACCGCAAAAAACACTGGAAGATGAAGATGTAACACCGATCCATCAATCAATCGCAGACAGGTTGGTCCGGACATTTAATGCCAGTTTGCCGGCCTGATCGTCACAACCCATTCATGGTCATAAAAATGCCAGATCAAAAATCGACGCTCATGAACATACCGGATAAGCTTTATTTTAGAATTGGCGAAGTCAGCAAAATAGCAAAAATTCCAGCCTATGTCCTGCGGTTTTGGGAAAGTGAGTTTCCCCGGATTCGACCTAAACGAACCGATGCGGGACAGCGGTTGTATTCCCGTGCTGATATTGAGCTGATTTTAAAGATTAAAACCCTTCTTTATGAAAAAAAGTTCACCATTCGGGGTGCCCGCCAGCACTTATCTGTCAGATCGCGCAAAGATGAAGCCTCAGAAAAGCAATTGCTGGCTGATTTGCATGCGGAGCTTAAATCCATAAGGGATCTGCTCAAATAAAAGCCCATTGCTGATGGGCTTTTATTTATTGAATTATATTGACAACCGCCCGATTTTGTCATAATCATTTAAATATGGAGAGCGGGCATAGCTCAGCTGGTAGAGTACAAGCTTCCCAAGCTTGGTGTCGCGAGTTCGAATCTCGTTGCCCGCTCCAGTTTGGTTCGTTTCCTTTTAGTTGATGAAGGTAAGACTTTTTAGGGCCTGTGAGATGGAATTAACTATTAGCTTATGGTCGGTGTCATGAACTGATAACTTTTACCGCACAAAGTCAAAGGTCTACCTGAAGGTGAGGAAACGGGCGTCAGCCCGTTTTTTGTTTTTTAAGGCTAAGCTAAGTAGATCCGGTGAAATCAAAACGACATAAATTAAAAGCGCAGCAATCGGACAGCCGGAACCAAAAATCCGGATCCAAAAACGAGAAGGCGATCATCAAGCAGATAGAGTCGCTGGTTGAACCACTGTGTGACAGCGAAGGTTTAGAGCTGGTGCATATTGAATACCGGCGTGAAGCGGGCGGCAGGGTCCTGCGCCTGTATATTGATCGACCAGCAGGCGTCAGCATCGATGATTGTGTCAATGTGAGCCGCCAGTTAAATGATCTGCTCGATGTGAATTTGGATAATATGGGGCCCTATACCCTGGAAGTGACATCACCGGGACCCGAGCGGCCCCTGTCGAAACTGAAGGATTATGAACGTTTTAAGGGGCGCAAAGCAAAGATAAAAACACGACAACCGATTAATGAACAAAAAAATTTTACCGGAACGATTATCGGTACGTCCGCCCAGCAGATAAAGTTGTCGTCAAATGAAAAAACCGTCGTCATCCCTTTTGGCCATATTGCCAAAGCGCGGCTTGTCGACGCTGATGGAGAAATCTGATGCAAATTTCAGATATCAAACGTGTTGTTGAACAGGTGAGCCGGGATAAAGGCATCGAGCGAAAAGTGTTGATCAAAGCCCTGGAAGAGGCATTAAAATCAGCTGCGCGTAAGAAGTTCGGTAGTAAAATGGATATAGAGGTCCAATATAATGAAGATTCCGGGGAGATTGAAGTTTTTCAATTCAAGGAAGTCGCCGAAGTGGTAACCGAACCGGCACTTGAAATCAGTTTGGAAGAGGGCCGCAAGCTGGATCCGGGATGTGAAATCGGCGATAGCCTTGGCACCAAAATGGATACCACCACATTCGGCCGAATAGCAGCTCAATCAGCCAAGCAAGTTATCATCCAAAAAATGAAAGATGCGGAAAAAGATGCCGTTTATTCCAGTTTTATCGATCGCAAAGGAGAAACCATCAACGGCATTGTGCAACGTATTGATCGCGGTGACATCATTGTCAATCTGGGCCATACTGAAGGAATTGTCCATGTTCGCGAGCAGGTTCCCAAAGAAACCTATCGCCGGGGGGATCGAATCCGGGCTTACATTTTAGATGTCCTGCATGAATCCCGCGGACCGCAGATCATTCTGTCACGGACCCATCCCAATTTTTTGATTCATCTGTTTCGCACTGAAGTACCTGAGATCAGAGAATCAATTGTCACCATTATGGGAGCTGCACGCGAACCGGGCATCCGGGCTAAAATTGCAGTGGCCTCTAATAACTCTGATATCGACCCCGTGGGTGCCTGTGTCGGTATGAAAGGCAGCCGTGTGCAAAATGTCGTGCAGGAATTAAGAGGCGAGAAAATTGATATCATTCCATGGCATGTCGATCCGGCCAAGTTCGTGTGTAATGCGCTGGCACCGGCCGAAATATCACGCGTGATCATTGATGAAACCAATCAAACCATGGAGGTTATTGTCCCCGATGATTTCTTGTCGATTGCCATCGGCAAAAAAGGGCAAAATGTCCGACTGGCTTCAAAATTAACCGGTTGGAATTTGGACGTCAAAAGCGAAACGAAATACACGATCGCCATGCAAAGCGGATATGATTCATTGGTTGCGTTACCAGGTGTTGGCATCAGTCTGGCAGATGCACTTTATGAATTGGGTTTTTATTCAGCTGAAGAGGTCAGTAATGCCACGCCGGAGGACTTAATTCAAATCAGAGGAATCGGGGAAGAAACCGCCAAGAAATTGATTGCCGCCGCCCAAACGGCCGTCGAAGAAGCCGAGCAAGCTGAAGAATTGGAGGAAGAAACCAGCAGCAAAACATCCGAAACCGCAGAAACAGCTGCGAGCGAGGGCAATGGCGTCGATACTGCAGCTGAAACGTCTAGTAAAGCGGACCAGCGGGCTGAAGAAATGGAAGAAACAGGGGCCGAAGCGGTCAGCCAGAACGATGGCGGCGAAGCGCAGACTACCCAGGAAGAGGCGCCGGAACAGCAGGCTGCATCAGCGGATATCGAACAACCGTCCGAAGACACGCCTGAAATGTCCGAAACGGACAGCGCTGCAACCACCGGTGACGATACGAATAACGCTGAAACAAACACAGAAAAGGGTTCGTCCACAACTTAATAAAAATCGTCCATCTATAGTTAATGGATCCAATAATAAAATAACAACGATAAGGCCGGGTGGGGTCGCCAGACTGCGGCCAGATGCCGGTTGAGAACTAAAATTCTGGGGGAAAGAATGGCCAAGCTCAGAGTATACGAACTTGCCAGAGACTTGAACATGACCAACAAGGTGCTGATTGCCAAGCTCAATGACTTGGATATCGACGTCAAAAGTCATATGAGCGCATTGGAAGAGGAAGCTGTAACCAAAGTCAAATCTTCTTTGTTTGGTGCCAAAGAGGAAACCGTTGAAGAAACGCGGATCAAACCGACAGTTATTCGCCGGCGTCGAAAGACGGTTAAGGTTGAACCTGTCGAGTCCCCCGAGGCGGAAACGCAAGAAATTGATGCGGCTGCGGTCCAGAAGGAAGAAGCAACGGAAGAAGTCGATCATGAAGCCGCCGTGGAAGAGGCGGCTGATGAAGCGGTCGAGGCGGCCGCGGTAGAAGAACCAGAAACAACAGAAGAACCGGAAGTTGAGGAAACACCGCCTGTACAGAAAGCAGCCAAACCCGCTAAAGTGCGCAAGAAAGAACCCTCGGCTAAAATCATCAAACTGCCGGTTAAGCCACCGGAAAAACCGTTGAAAGAGAAAAAAGCGGCACCGCATAAAGCAAAAGTTGAAGAATTGCCTTCCCGCAAAAAGGTCGGTGAACCGCCAACCCAATTAGACGATGTAACACCGTCAGCCAAAAAGAAAAGAAAACGCAAGAAACAGTACGAGGAATCTGAAGTTGACAAGAAGTTTTTGAAAAAGAAAATTTCTTTTCGCAAAAAAGCGGTCGTCGAAGGCGAGGATCTTTACGGGGCCGGTTATCGACCGCGCAAGCAGCGTAAACTGGGCAAAGGTAAAAAACCCACCGGCGGACAAAAGACACAGATAACGGTTGCTAAAGCGATAAAGCGGCGCATCAAAATTGATGATGCCATCGTTCTATCCGAACTGGCCAAACGCATGGGGATTAAAGCCGGTGAAATTATTAAATTTATGATGGGAATGGGATCAATGGCTACGGTCAATCAAACCATTGATTTTGATACGGCTACGCTAATTGCCAACGAATTTGAATATGAGGTGGAACGGGCCAGCTTCGAAGAAGAAGCGCTGTTAAAACAAGAAACCGATGACCCCACCAAACTGGAGCCTCGCCCGCCGGTTGTGACCATTATGGGTCATGTTGATCACGGCAAAACATCTTTACTGGATGTCATTCGAAAATCGCGGATTTCAGAAATGGAGGCCGGTGGAATTACGCAACATATCGGAGCCTATCTGGTCAACACGGATAAGGGGCAAATCGCTTTTTTAGATACCCCCGGCCACGAGGCGTTTACGGCAATGAGAGCAAGGGGTGCCCAGGTGACCGATATCGTAGTTCTGGTCGTTGCAGCCGATGATGGTGTCATGCCGCAGACCACTGAGGCGATCAATCACGCCAAAGCAGCCGAGGTCCCTATCATCGTGGCCATCAATAAGATCGACAAGCAAAATGCCGAGCCCGACAAAGTACAGCGGGAACTCGCTGAAATCGGATTAACCCCTGAAGAATGGGGAGGAGATACGATTTATGTCAAAGTTTCCGCCAAGGAAGCTGAAGGAATTGATGAGCTGCTCGAAATGATTTCGCTTCAAGCGGAAGTTCTGGAGCTCAAAGCCAATCCCAACAAACTGGCCACCGGCCATGTTGTCGAAGCTAAGGTCGACTCTGGCAGAGGATCCATTGCAACTGTTTTGGTCAAAGAAGGCACGCTGAAGGCGGGTGACCCGGTCGTGTGCGGCATGCATTACGGAAGAACACGGGCGATGCTCGATGACAGAGGCAATCAGATTGAATCAGCCGGGCCATCCATACCGGTGGAAATCGTTGGCTTATCCGGCGTGCCCATGGCCGGCGATGAATTTTTTGCGCTAAAAGATGAAAAAAATGCCAAGCAGGTCAGCGAACATCGACAGCAAAAACAACGCTCAAAGGAGCTGGCACAATCAAGCCGCCTGAGCCTCGATAAACTTTACGAGCGCATGCAAGCCGGTGAAGTCAAAGATTTGAACCTCATCATCAAAGCCGATGTTCATGGTTCAATCGAAGCCTTAGACGATTCACTGACCAAGCTTTCCAATGATGAGGTCAATGTAAACGTCGTTCATTCCGGCAGCGGCACGATCGCCGAGTCGGATATTTCTCTGGCAACTGTTTCGAATGCCATTATCATCGGCTTCAACGTTCGGCCCACGCCCAAGGTCCAGGCACTAGCAAGCGAGGAAAACGTTGACATGCGCTTTTACAGCGTCATCTATGATGTCATCAAAGATGTCAAAAGCGCGATGGCCGGAATGATGGCATCCACATTTGAGGAACAAATACTGGGTACGGCAGAAGTTCGCGAAGTTTTTCAGATCCCCAAAGTTGGCAATATTGCCGGCTGTTATGTAACGGACGGCAAAATCGAACGCGGTCAGAACTTGCGCCTTCTGAGGGACGGTGTAGTGGTGTTTGAAGGTAAAAATTCCTCGTTGCGTCGCTTTAAAGATGATGTCAAAGAAGTCCAGGCCGGCTATGAATGCGGCATCGGCATCGAGCATTTCAACGATATCAAAGTCGGCGACACGATTGACTGTTATTTCTTGAAGGAGATCAGGCCCGAACTAGAATAAAAACTGTTCCAAGCCATTCATCTTTTGTCCGCTGGGCTGCGTTATAATTCGGTTCAAAATGCTCGCGTACTTCCGTGTACGCTCCGCTTTCGAACCGAATTAAGCCTTGCCAGCGAACAAAATCTAAACGCCTTGAAACAGTTTTAATTTATATTAAAAAATTACCTCTGACAGAGATCCTCTTGTGGGGAGTTTAAAGATAAAATATAAGTTTACAATAAAGCGGCCCTTTGAGGGAATAAAAAGACTATGGTCGTTGGAATTGGAACGATTACCTTTAGATTGCATGACTGCCGCTCTTTGAAGGGTAAACGAAAGGTGGTTCGAGCGATCGTCAGCCGTCTGGGCAACACCTTTAACGCATCGGTGGCTGAAGTCGGATCGAATGATGTATACCAGCGGGCCGAAATCGGTTTCTCGATGGTGGGCAACGATAAGGCCGTTATTAATTCAAAACTCGACAAGATCATTAATCTGGCCGATGACCTCGGCCTAGCGGAAATTATTGACACTGAAATAGAAATCATTCATTTATGATCCCCTTTGCACGATCAGATCGGGTCAGCGGATTGATCCAAAAAGTTCTATCCGAGATATTGCAAAAAGATATCAAAGACCCCCGATTAAAGATGGCCACCATCACCGGAGTAGATGTTTCGCGTGATTTAAAGGTGGCCCGCATTTATTTCACGACTCCTGATGGGGAGCAGGAAAAAGATGCGGCCATCAAAGGATTCAACAGTGCGCGCGGATACATTAAACGAACCCTGGCGCATGAGCTGGGCCTCAAATACATGCCGGATATACAATTTTTCTACGATGCATCCATAGAGTATGGTGCACATATTGATCGTTTGATCAAATTAACCAAAGAGCGTAATGGAACAGATTCTACAACACATTAAAAACAGTCATCGAATTTTAGTCACATCACATGCTGAACCTGATGGAGATTGCCTTGGTTCATTGGTTGCCTTGGGATTGGCATTGAGCAAATTGGATAAAACCATAACCTTGTTTAATTCAAGCCCCATACCTGCGGTTTACCGTTTTCTACCCGGCGTTGAGCGTATCTTAAGGCAGATCACTGAAGCTAAAGAATATGATCTGGCCATTATTCTTGATTGCGGCGATATCGTCAGAGTCGGCGAGGACAGTTCGGTTGTTGATCAGATACCGATTGTCATTAACATCGATCACCACGTTTCCAACACCGGCTTCGGGGACGTCCAGCTTATCGACACCGATGCCTGTGCCACAGCTGAAATCGTTTATCGATTGATCAAAGCGCTGGAGATCCCCTTTGACAAGGCAATTGCAACCGGCATTTACCTGGGAATTTTAACCGATACCGGCTCTTTTCGGTTTTCAAACACAAATCCGGCAGCCTTTGCCATCAGCAAAGCCATGATCGACATCGGTGTCGAGCCCCACACCGTGGCGCAACGCGTGTTTGGAACCTATTCTTTGGGCCGTATCAAACTGTTGAATATGGCCTTGAACTCGATTGAAATTTCAGAAAACGGCAAATTGTCCTTGATGACCATCAGTCGAAGTATGCTCAATTCAACCGGAACGAGCACCGAGGATATAGATGGTTTGATTAATTATGCTCGTCGCATCGAGGATGTTAAGGTTGCCGCGCTTATTCACGAAATAAAAAACGGGGCCGGAAAATTCGCCAATATGAATCGGTACCATGTCAGTTTGCGTTCCGACAGCACGGTGGACGTTGCCAAAATCGCCAACCAATTCGGCGGTGGCGGTCACACAAGTGCCGCCGGATTTCAAATTGAATCCACCCTGGTGGCGCTGAAGGAAAAAATCATCCAGCTGGCAGATAACCTTTAAAAAGATCCGTTTCAGCATTTAACGATCGCGGCCGTAAATCGCGCAAGAAAAGAACATTTCATGCAGGCACAGCACCACAGCGGGATAATCGTAGTCGACAAACCGCCGAATATCTCTTCTGCAAAGGTCGTCGCTAAGGTGAAACGCCTGCTAAACGCTAAAAAGGTAGGCCATACCGGCACGCTGGATCCCTTTGCAGAAGGAGTGCTGGTTTGCTGCATAAATGAAGCAACCCGACTGGCTCGGTTTCTGCTGGCCGGCAACAAGACATACGATGCCACCCTTAAGCTGGGGATCGAAACCGATACCCAGGATTCGACCGGGACCGTCATCGCCACTAGGACGGTGACTGGCTGTACGGAACAGAGGATTCGATCCGCCGTTCAGCAATTTATCGGATCGATTGAACAGCAGCCGCCGATCTTTTCGGCACTTAAACACAAGGGAACACCTTTATATAAATTGGCCCGGCAGGGTCGACCGGTCCAAAAACCCGCCCGGCGGGTTCATATTTCAAAAATAAAAATTCTTGAAATAAATTTGCCGCTGGTCCATTTAGAAGTGTCATGTTCTGCCGGAACCTATATTCGCACCCTGTGTGCCGATATTGGAAAGCAACTGGGATGCGGCGGTCATCTGCTGACACTCAAACGAACGCAAAGCAGCGGCTTTACCCTGCAGCAGGCCATTTCGCTGCCGCAATTGGAAAAGCAGGCTTTGACCCATGAGGTGAATGGCAGTTTAATCAGCATGACAGATGCTCTGGCAAATATGCCAGAATACCGCGCCAGTCACAATTTGATGAAAAAAATCAGACATGGCCAGCCCATTCGCAAAACGGACCTTAATGTTGAGCGTTTGTCGGAAAATCTGAAGGAAGACGACACCCACCTGAAAGTAGTGGATGCCGACAATGCTTTGCTGGCAGTGCTGAGGTATAAAAAAAACCAGGACAGATTGATGTATGCCTGCGTTTTTCAAAATTCGACAATATAGGAACGCTATAAACGCTAATTATCCGAACAGGAGGCAGGAACAGTGGTTTTTGACACAGAAGAAAAAAAGAAACTGATTGACAAATTCAAACTTCACGAAACAGACACCGGATCGCCGGAAGTTCAGGTCGGCTTGCTGACCTATCGTATTTCCTCCCTTACCGAGCATCTGAAAATTCACAAAAAAGATCATCATTCCCGCAGAGGTTTGCTGATGCTCGTCGGCAGGCGCCGCAGGCTGTTAAATTATGTGAAACACAAAGATGTCAATCGCTATCGGGCCATCATCGATACGTTAGGGTTGAAACGGTAATTCGCCGAATCGGCGCACCCTTTCCGCCTCAAATTTTAGCGGTTTCGGCGCTGAAATTTTAGACCGTTGCGGACCGCCACGGCAACGACAGAAAAAATAAAGCTGCTCGAAACCCAATCTTTTTCGGATATTTTGAACTGATCACGCAACCCATATACCGTCTTACCTTTAATTAGTGTCAAATTGAAACACTGCCGTATTTGAGGCTGGAAAGAATTGGCGTGATATACAATTAGGAGAAAACATGGAAATTTTAGTCAAAGAAGAAATCGGGGGCAAAGCCCTCACCATCCAGGCCGACAAAGTCGCCAAGCAGGCGTCCGGATCGGTTGTTGTGCAATATGGCGATACGATTGTGCTGGTTACGGTTGTCGCTGCCCATGAGGTCAGGATTGCGGATTTTTTACCCCTGACCGTTGAATATCAGGAAAAAATATATGCTGCCGGTCGGATCCCGGGTAACTATTTTCGTCGTGAAATCGGACGTCCGAGTGAAAAAGAAACCTTAACCGCTCGTCTGATCGACCGGCCGATCCGGCCTCTGTTTCCCAAAGATTGGCGTTATGAAACCCAGGTTATTGCAACCGTATTATCCATGGACCAGGAAAATGACCCGGATATGCTGGCAATGATCGGCGCTTCCACAGCGCTGGAGCTTTCAGACATTCCGTTTGCCGGTCCGATTGCCTGTGTACGCGTGGGCCGAATTGACGGCCAATTAAAGATTAATCCCCCCTCCTCTGAACTGGAAAACAGCGATATCAACATCATCGTTGCCGGTTCCAAGACTGGCGTGGTCATGGTTGAGGGCGGCGGCGATGTGATCAGCGAAGCCGATATGCTTGAAGCGATCTTTTTCGGTCACCGCGAAATGCAGCCACTGATTGATCTACAACTCAAATTAAAGGAATCAAATGGCCGACCGAAACGCACATTTGATCCGCCGCAAAAAGATCCGCAGCTGGTCGATACCCTGAATGAAACGGCTGCCGATCGACTGCGCGAAGCGATTTTAATCCCTGAGAAAACAAAACGCCAGACAGCCGTGCGCGAACTCAAGGCCGAAATATTCGAAGGCCTGGGTGAAGACTATGAGGACCGCAAATCAGAAGTATACGATATTTTGAAAGACCTCCAGAAAAAGATCAGCCGGGACCTGATTTTAAAAGAAAACCGTCGAATCGATAATCGGAAATTCGATGAAATTCGGCCGATCACCTGCGAGGTCGGTTTGCTGCCCAGACCCCATGGCAGCGCGCTTTTTACCCGCGGGGAGACTCAGGTCCTGGGTGTTTTAACCCTGGGCTCCGGACAAGATGAGCAACGTGTTGAAACATTGTATGGTGAGGAATTTAGACCCTTTATGCTGCATTATAATTTTCCGCCGTACTCTGTGGGCGAAACCCGACGCATCTCCGGCCCGTCGCGCCGGGATATCGGACACGGCGGATTATCGACCCGTGCCATTGAAAGAATATTGCCGGATAAAGAAAAATTCGATTATACCATTCGACTCGTTTCCGAGGTTTTGGAATCCAATGGATCTTCATCAATGGGCACCGTATGCTCCTGCTGTATGGCATTAATGGATGGTGGCGTGCCCATCAAGGCTCCGGTGGCCGGTATTGCCATGGGCCTGGTAAAAGAAGATGATCAGGTCGTCATCCTCTCTGATATATTGGGGGATGAAGATCATACCGGCGATATGGATTTTAAGGTGACCGGCACCGAAAACGGAATCACCGCACTCCAAATGGACATCAAAATCCATGAGCTGTCTAAGGAAATCATGCAAGAGGCTCTGGAGCAAGCCCGCGTGGGACGGCTGTTTATCCTTAATAAAATGCTGGAAGCCATCAGCGAGCCGCGCAAAGAGATATCGCCGTATGCACCGACGATCACAACCATCAAGATCAACCCGGACAAAATCCGCGAGGTCATCGGACCCGGCGGCAAAATTATTCGCGGGATCCAGAGTGAAACCAATACCAGTATTGAAATCGATGATTCCGGCTTGGTTAAAATTGCCGCCTACTCCAAAGAAGAGGGTCTGGCTGCGATAAAAATGGTAGAAGATCTGACCCAGGAACCTGAAGTTGGCGCAGTCTATGAGGGGACCGTTGTCAAGGTCACTGATTTCGGCGCTTTCGTGCAGATCCTGCCGGGCACAGACGGTCTGGTGCACATCTCCCAGCTTGCCAATCGGCGCATTACCAAAGTAACCGATGTCGTCAAAGAAGGTGATTCGCTTAAAGTCAAGGTCCTGGAAATCAGCCGGGATGGTAAAATCCGGCTCAGCCATAAAGCGATTCTGGAAGAAAAGCATGGTGCCAACCGTAGATAAAACCAGGTTAAAAAACGGTATCCGAATTTTAAGTCTGAAAATGCCGCACACCCGTTCGGTGTCCATGGGTGTCTGGGTCAATGTGGGTGCCCGCGATGAAAAACCGACTGAAAGCGGGCTTTCTCATTTTATCGAGCATATGATTTTCAAGGGCACCCGTCGGCGATCCGCCTATCAGATTGCCAAAGAATTTGATGCCATTGGCGGACACACCAATGCGTTTACGACCATGGAAAATACCTGCTATCATGGCAAGGTGATGGACACTCATATGGACACCATGGTCGATATCCTCTCTGATATTTTCTTAAATTCCGTATTTGACCCTCTGGAAATCGAAAAAGAGCGCCCGGTTATTTTGCAGGAAATCAAAATGGTCAAAGAAAGCCCGGATGAATATGTCCATCTGCTTTCGGGTAAGAACTTTTGGGGTGATAATCCCCTGGGTCGCTCAATTTTAGGCAGTCAGGAAAATATCGTTCAGTTTGACGCCGATCAGATCAAAAATTATTTCCATCGCCTGTATCAACCGGATCGAATCGTTGTATCGGTCGCCGGCAATGTAGACCATACGCATTTAATCGATCGACTGGAGCCGGCTTTTGAATCCATTGAACCGGGCAACGAAATTAGCGAGCGCGTCACCCCGCAGAGCCAGGGACTTGTCAACGTCAACTATCAGGACTTAGAGCAGGTTCATATTTGTCTGAGCACACCGGGGCTTTCGATCAAGGATCCGCGCCGTTACGCATGTTCATTACTGAACACGATCCTGGGCGGAAACATGAGCTCGCGGCTTTTTCAAGAAATCAGAGAAAAACGGGGCTTGGCCTATACGGTCTACTCATTTATGATGTCCCATGTAGACACCGGTATGGGCGGCATCTATCTGGCCGTGAATCCTGCCAAAGCGCTGGAGACCGCTGCCCTGGTGCTCAACGAATTAGATAAGCTCAGCTCAAATCCGGTATCGTCTGCCGAACTTAAAGGCGCGGTCGAATACACCAAAGGAAGTTTGCTGCTGGCATCGGAAAGCAATGAAAATCAAATGGTGCGCAATGCCCAGAATGAAATTCATTTTAAGCGCGACATTACCTTGCAGGAGGTTATCGAGCAGGTTGAATCGGTGACAGCGGCAGACATTTTAGCGCTTTCCAAAAGCGTGTTTATCAGAAATAAAATGGGATTAACGCTGCTAGGACCGGTTAAAGACAAAAAGCCCTTTGAAGATGTTCTGTAGGCCTCACTCAAACGCTAAGGGCGTAAAGCATAATCGTCCTGTCACTCCTCTTTTTTAGGTAATCAGGCCTCCGGCTATTGGTTTCTGGCCTCTGGCTTAGACTTTACAGAACGGTCCTGATGTCTTGGACCCTATAGCTCAGCCCAGCAGCCAGCCTGCGACGAGCCGTTCGGCCCTGAGCTCACGGCCGATGGGCTCAGCCGGGTCGAAGCGAGAAGCCAGCGGCTAAAAATTTGATACGAATCTGCCTCCGGCGGAAAATCTGACTAAATAGTGTGATGCGTAATTCGCCCGTTATTAAAATCCTGCGCCTGCGCCCGGACGCAGACGCCGATATCCCACTTCCCCGTTATATGACCCCTCAATCGGCTGGCATGGATCTATGCGCTGCCATCAAGCAAGATCTTGTTTTGGACAATGGTGATCGCGCCTTAATCCCGACCGGTTTTGCAATCGCTCTACCAACAGGCTTTGAGGCCCAGATCAGGCCGCGTAGCGGACTGGCCATAAAGCATGGCATCGGTCTGATCAATTCCCCTGGAACCATCGATGCCGATTATCGTGGCGAAATAAAAATTGCCGTTATCAATTTAGGCTCCGGGCCATACACTTTTCAACGCGGGGATCGGATTGCCCAAATGGTCGTTCAAAAGGTACATGTCGCCCAACTCGATATTGTCGAGGAATTGGAAGAAACCGAGCGCGATAGCGGGGGATTTGGACATACGGGCAAGTAGATAAAAATGTTAATCGTTATTCGTTATTGGTTATTAGACCACCGGTGGTCGAAGGACCTGCCATCTGATGACAGAACCAATAACAAATAACGAATAACCAATAACGATTACGATGAAACTTGAATTAGAAAGAGCGCGGCAATGCACTGATTACAATCTGGCTGTTTGCGTTTTGGCCAGCGGCAGCCGGGGCAATGCCATTTTCGTTTCAGACGGGACGACCGGCATCTTGTTGGACGCCGGACTTTCAGCATCTGAAATTAAGCGCCGGTTAAATTCGCGTGGGCTGAGCCCTAAGGACCTGGATGCCATTTTGCTCAGCCATGAGCACAGCGACCACATCCAGTCTGTTGGTGTGCTTTCCCGCCAATTAAAGCTGCCGATATACCTCAGCCGCAAAATCAAAAAAAAAGCCGCGCTCGGAAATTCGGTGCATGAGCTCCGGACATTTGAAAGCGGTCTCCCTTTTCAAATCAATGATATGGCCGTGCATCCCTTTAGCATCTCCCACGACGCCGCAGATCCAGTAGGATTCACCATCGGACAGAATGGCCGCCGCATCGGTATCGCAACCGATCTGGGCTTCGTTACCCCCCAGCTAACCGCTCATTTGCAGGGCTGCCACTTGCTGATTATAGAAGCCAATCACGACCCGGAAATGCTGATGAACGGACCTTATCCATGGCCGTTGAAAAAACGAATCCAGAGCCGCCGCGGGCATCTGTCCAATCAACAGTCAAAACATCTACTACAAAAGCTGCAACACCGGCACCTTCAGCATGTCATCTTGGCGCATCTGAGTGAAACCAATAACAACCCCCAAAAGGTCCTCGATGAAATGACCAGTGCCTTTAGCCACCATAAACCGCGTTTGACTGTTGCCAGCCAGCACCACAGCAGCGAGATCATCTATCTCAAATAAGGT
>JASFIV010000100.1:0-14331 GCA_050122475.1 Desulfobacterales bacterium
CTCATGGTAACACTGCAAATATTATACCACATGCTTCCATCATTTGTCCCTGGAAAAAGATAAAGGACCGCTAAGATCAATGCTGGCCCTGTTGTTTAATGGCCAGCTTTCGAAGATATGCCGACAGGCGGCGAAGGTTCTCAGGCACACTCAGCTCGTTAAAAGACAGCGAATTTTTCATTTCACCGGTTGAAAGGGTCAGCCGGCAGACAAAATCATCGGGTATGCTGCGGGATTTGGAGGAGATCTGCTTGGGGTCCAGTTCCAGAGCGCGGGCTGCATCGATCAAATCCAGTATCGTTTTGGACTCGTCCGCCGGCAATGCATCGGTATCGCATTGGTAGGTCAGGCGCAGCCCGCCATATCCGCCGGAACATTGATACTCAATGCGCATGCTCATCTCCTCTCAATTCATATTTTATGGCAACATTCATAAAGTCAGGAGTCAGACTCTGGGTGTCAAGCTACCGGCGACTGGCTGCTGGCAGCTGGCAGCCGGCGCAAATGCCTCCATTTGAGTAATAAGGCACAATCGAGAGAACCGAGGACGAGGACGAGTAGGGGGACGAGTACGATACAGAGCATAAGATTTCGTCGTCGCCCTCGTACTCGCCCTCGAAATCCCAGCCTACCGGCCACCCACAACCCGCAACTCAGAACCTCTGAATCCTGCTTGTCGCGCAGACGCTTTTTGACCGCCATAGTTTTAGCAACGGCGCTTAGCGAAGGCGGGTGAACGCTGAACCCTGTATCACTAAGCTACAAACTTATGATTATTTATCATTTTTATCTGCTTTAATCTGCGGATAAAAAATTCTGAATTTCCGCTGCGCAAATATTCGCCTCTAAGTCCTAAGTCAGATGCGGCAGCCCCACATCTCTGAACGCCGCTCTGACCCGCTGCGTTGAACCAACGGGCACCTGTTTTTGTCGGGTCAGGATCCGGGCCGAATCAACAATAACGTCGACAGCATCATTAAATTTGGCTGTCGTCCATAGTTTCCGGAGCGCATGGTACCAGATAAGGGTTGCCTTATCGGTGCCGATTTCCATGGCGACCAGATAGAAAGCGCGGTTGAGGATACCACTGTTAATGTGAACCCCCTGGTTATCATCATTGCCCGTATAATAGTCATTCATGTGCGCCGGTTGCGGATCTTTTCCGAGGAGTTTATTGTCGTAAGCGGTGCCCGGTGCCTGCATGGAACGCAGCGCCTCCCCGTAAAGTTCCGGTCCCATAATTTCGTCGCCCACCAGCCAGTCCGCCTGGCCGGCATCCTGTTTGAGGACGTGTTGCGTTATGGCACTGCCGAAAACATCTGAAAAATGTTCGTTCAATGCCCCGGACTGACTGAAATACTCCAGATCGGCGGTAAACTGGGTGACGCCATGCGCCAATTCATGCGCCACAACCTCCAGCGACCGGGTAAAACTGATAAATATTTCACCGTCTCCGTCACCAAATGTCATTTCATCCCCGTCCCAAAATGCATTCATATAATCCTGCCCGAAATGCACATTGAGAATTAAATCCATCCCTTTGTTATCAATGGAATTGCGCTTGAGCACTTTATTGAAATAATCACGAACTTTGCCGGCAAACGTGTAAACCCTGTCGGCATCGTTGTCACCGGTTGCCGGTTTACCTTCACCCCGGACCAACTTGACACGCTGCTCCCATGTGTTCTGGCAGTCATAAACCTGGCGTTTGGCCTTGGCCCTGGTTTTGGCACCCATAAAGGCTTTCATATCGACGAGTTTGTCTGCGCGCTTTCTGCGGCTGATTTTACTCTGCTGAATGCTCAATCTGGCATTGTCCACACCGACCCGCGCCAGATGTTCCAGAACCTGGGGCGGAATAAATGGGCAATTGCATTGAAAATGTGCCATAACTGCCTCCTTTCAGACTGCCGTATTTCAACCGGTGTTCGCAATTATGCAACCGTAAATTAAATACTTATAGCAGCTCTTTTGATTGTCAATAAAAAGAAGTAAAGAACCTGGAGGAAACGCCTTCCAAAATTCAGTGTCTTTATTTACCAACAAGAATCCCGCCAAAAGGCGGGATCAGGTAAAGTTATCATATCGTATTATGGGTCGCTTAGTTAATCCCTTCGCCAATATATTCCAGATAGTCTAAAGCGTCTTCATCACCGAGATCGGCGGCCTTTCTGAAATCGGCCATGGCCTTTTCATTGTCGCCCCATAACAGATACACCCGCCCTCTGCCATAATAATAAAGGCCATTTTGCGGTTCCTTCTGAAGCGCCATATTAATTTGCGCAATCGCTTTCAGGTACTGGCCCAGTTGACCGTATGATACGCCCTGTGAAAAATAGGCCCTGCTGAAATCCGGATTCAGGACGATGGCTTTTTGGAAATACTGAACGGCGGCTTTATTGTTACCGTAAGTGGAAACAAGGGCGCCCTTATCGAACCAGTACTGGGCATCCTTTTTTATCGGTGCTGATGACCTTTGGGCCGTCCGAATCTGGGTTGAGGCTTTGGTCTGAGCGAAGAGGCCATCGGGTGTCCCGAAAGCCAGAATGGCAACCAATAGGCAGCTGGATAAGGTGGTCATTGCGGGTGTTGATTTCATTTGACGCTCCTTAATGTAAATAATCGGATTTATTATATTGTATTGTATTGTGGTTTTGACCGAAAGTCAAAAAAAATGGCATCAGCCGTCATGACTCCGGTGCTTGATTTTGACGCAAAATGGTTTTACCCTTGAACAAGCGCTTAAAATCCATTATTGAATGGCTTTTTATCGTTTTGCCTAAGCGCCATGCGACGCATAGGCTTGAGTAGAATGAATGTCATTTGTCTATTGGAAGACCAGGAGGCTTAGATGCAACAGTACACCATCCATCCGCTGGTTGTGGGCATCAACGAAACCGATCAAGGAGTATGCCTTCTTAAAGGATCCCCATCCAGTCGATCATCGTTACTATACGGACATTCTGGATGATGTAAATGTTGTCCGAATCGATGGTGATGCCAATATTGCCGATGGTATTGATGTCATCCTGTCACCGGGGCATACGGTCGGTGGCCAGTCGGTGGCGGTTAACACCGCCGAAGGCCGTGCCGTCATCACCGGTTTTTGTTGCAATGACAAAAATTTCCCATCGGCCGGGCCCGCGATTGCTCCCGGCGTCCATATTGATCTGACCGAGGCGTATGATTCCATTCAGAAAATTAAAGAGATGGCCGATATTTTACTGCCGTTGCATGACCTTTCTATTGGGAAGCGCAGGTCTATCCCATAATGACAGAAGTCAGAAGACAGAAAACAGAAAGCAGAGAACAGCAACTGCAAGTCAAAATCAACAAACTGCACCATGTTTACTGAATTCTGTCAATTAACCTCTAAACATTACACCTGGACTCTGCTTGGCGCGGCGTAGCTCGTTAGAGCGAAGACATAACACCTGAAACCTCTAAATGTTATAATGACGAGCCTTTAAGCCGAAAATAGGACAAATTGAATGACCAAAGAAAATGATTTAGTATTGATTTACTTTGAAGATAAGCCACTCACATTTGCGCGCATTGAAAGCATTTTACCGGACTCCAAAAAAGACTGGTACCACGTTAAATTACTTTTACTGCAAGTGCCGCTGCAAGTGGTAACCTGGATCCTGAAAGACGTGTATATCAGCGGCACCGGGTTTACCATGAACGGCAAAAAAATGCGCCTGGAAAAAGTGGAAAGCCCAACCGAGCCACAAACATCAGAATCTCCCGAAAAGCTGAAAACCGGCTCCTCACAAAAAGAGCGCACAACCGGAGGCAAAAGTGCCAAAGTCATATCGTTGGACGATCTCAAACGTAAGACTTAGATGTCAGATGTCAGAAGACAGAGAACAGAATTCAAAAGATGGCAAAGACGCTTTTTTTCACAATTATCATCTGACCTCTGACTTCTGATTTCTAACCTCTGAATCTATGAGCGCTGAACCCCAAATCGTTATCTCTGCGTCCAGACGAACCGATATTCCGGCATTTTACATGCCCTGGTTTATGGAGCGTATTGGAAGCGGTATTTTTGAAGTGGTCAATCCGTTCAACCGGAAAATCAAAGAGGTCCCCGCCACTGCGGCAGATGTGCACTCAATCGTTTTCTGGTCCAAGGACTTCGGCCTTTTTTTAAAACACAACTATGGCAAAAAACTGCAAAAAGCCGGCTACCATCTTTTTTTCAACTTTACCGTTAATTCGACAGCCCATCAGCTTGAGCCCCGGATTCCCCCATTGAATGTTCGCCTGGATCAGCTCAGAGCGCTTAGCGACCAATTCGGACCCTCAGCGATCAACTGGCGCTTTGACCCCATCTGTTTCTTCAAAATGGGTAATGGCAGGCTTCAGAATAATCTCGGTGATCTGAGACACATTGCCGCAAAAGCGGCCGCAGCCGGGATCAGACGCTGCATCACCAGTTTTATGGATCCCTATTCTAAAATTGAAAGACGTCTTGTGACCCGCCCGACCTTTTCGTTTTGCGACCCACCCTTGAAAACCAGGCTGCAGATTATCCATAAAATGGAGAGGACTCTTGCTGCTGAAAATATAAAACTGATGCTTTGTTGTGAAAAAGAGGTATTGGATCAATTGCCGGAAAGCACATCTGTCACCCAAGCTGCCTGTATCCCCAATGACTTGCTCGTTACCCTCTTTGGCGGAAGGCTGTCGTTAAAACGGGACATCGGCCAACGCACTAAAAAAGGTTGCGGTTGCAAGGTATCGGTTGATATTGGCGTCTATCATCAGCACGCCTGTTATCATAATTGTTTGTATTGCTATGCTAACCCAAAAAGTTAGTCGTCTTTCGTCGGTTGTCCATCGAGCCAATTAGTGTTATTAAAATTTCATTAATGCTTTGCGCCTGGTTAAATAGTTGATTGGTTAAATAGTTAAAATAAAATGGATCCTCTGACGAATTGACTATTCGACCATTTAACGAATTGACTAAATCTTATGAAAATTGGATCGGTAGAGCTTGAAAATAAAACCATTTTGGCGCCATTAGCCGGTATAACCAATTTGCCTTTTCGACTGATTGCCAAGGAGGCGGGCTGTGCACTGGTTTGCTCGGAAATGGTCAGTGCCCACGGTCTGGTCAAGGGCTCACATAGAACCCGACAGTTGCTGGATAGCCGTCCGGAGGAAAAACCTTTATCGGTGCAGATATTCGGCTCACAACCGGATGTTATGGCAGAAGCGGCCCGTTTAGTGGAATCGGCAGGTGCAGATATTATTGACATTAATTTCGGCTGTGCGGTTAGAAAAATTACCAAAACCGGTTCCGGGGTGGCGTTAATGCGAGAGCCCGATACCGCAGAGGCTGTCATTCGGTCCGTTCGCAAAGCGGTAGCCATACCGCTAACCGTTAAGTTGCGCAGCGGTTGGGATGCAACGGGCGCACAGGCATTTGAAATCTCTCAAATTGCTGAGTTCTGCGGTGTCGATGCAATTGCCATTCATCCCCGCACGGCCACCCAGGGGTTTAGCGGCCATGCAGACTGGAGCATCATCAAAAAGTTGAAAAAACGCGTTGCCGTTCCGGTTATCGGCAACGGCGATATATTCAGTGCCGAGGATGCAATGGCCATGTTGGACCAAACCGGATGTGATGCGATTATGATCGGCAGAATGGCCATCGGATATCCATGGATTTTTTCCCATGTGCGCGCCCGCTTAAGCGGGGAGAGCGAACCCGATGTCGATTTAGACCAGCGATTCGACATTATGAGACGCTATTTGCGGGAATCTGTGAAATATTTTGGTGAGGAAATTGCCTGTCGGATGATGCGCAGCCGTTTGTGCTGGTTTGCCAAGGGCCTTCGAAACAGCAGCTATTTTCGAAAATCGATAAATCACATTTCAACCCAGACTGAAGCCCTTCAGCGTATTGAGGCCTATCAAAATTCTCTGCAAATCGGTCTATGAAATAAGGCTCTAATGAGGCCTCACGCCAAGGCGCAAAGACGCCAAGTTTTTAGTTATTTATAAATTATTTTCTTTGCGAGCTTTGCGGCTTTGCGTGAGTTAACTCAAAGCGGAAATCATCAATATAAGGTCACTTCAGGTACTATTAATTTCCATTTGAATTAGCTTTTTACTTTACGCGGACGGAACTGCCAGCTACGTTAGTATTCGAGCATTTTGAATCGGTTTTCAACACAGCCATTGGGCGTTAGATGCATTTTTGAAATAGCTTTTTATTTTACGCGAACGGAACTGCCAGGCTTAATCCCTCTATTGGTCACAATGACCGCCCTGGCCTTATCGGCTTCAACTTCGGTAATTTTAATTTCACCAATTTTTTGCCCGCGGACAAAAAACCGCTGGCCGGACAGACCTTTCAAAACCCTGCTGGTATCGTAAACATGAAATTCATCCCCCGGTGCCAGGCCTGCATCGCTTCCGGCAGAAAGCGTGAGGGTATCATCTTCAACCGCGATGACAAACCCACTCCAGGCCTGATCCTCGATCGCCCAGCAGATGGTTTCACCGATTTCGCCAAGAAGATCTGTCAGGGTTTCATTTAAATCGGGTAATATCATCTTGCCTTCCGAGCGCATCAATTCATAGTCCAATTCTTCTATTTCGACTTTGCGGCTGAAGCTCTCATCCAGAATTTTACTGCCGCTTTCGGTATCATATACCTCGACACTCGCCAGAATCTGAATCAGATGATGCGTATCTTTCCAGATCATGCCCCGCAGTTCATCCAGAATACCGATATCGTCCAGGCTGCCGGTGATGATGGCGTTTAGCCCCAATTGCCTACCAATCAGCGCCAGAGCATAATTGTCAACCTGGCCGTTTTCCAACAATGGCAGTTGCTGAAAGCCTGCGACATTTTTAGCTGAATCCGGATCCGGCACGCTAACATCATCACATTCATTGTTCAGGTATTCGGGAATGCCCTTGCGAAAAAGTTGGGTGAAATCTTGGCCACGATATAGCGATTTGTTCTCAAAGCCAATCACGGTTGTCATGCGCTGAAGGTCATCATCTGAAAACCGTATGTTGCGGCTAATTTTCTGCGTGGTCTTTGTTACGGTTTCTGTTGTTTTATCAACGGTTTTCCGATAGGAGCATCCCATGTATGCCAGGCTGACAAAAGCAATTAAAACCGTCACCAAAGGTAAAGACGGCCGCTTGCAAATGGATTTTAAAATGTGAATCA
Organism: Desulfobacterales bacterium; assembly: GCA_050122475.1. Taxonomy (GTDB): domain Bacteria; phylum Desulfobacterota; class Desulfobacteria; order Desulfobacterales; family JAHEIW01; genus JAHEIW01. The sequence continues at coordinate 7,199 of JASFIV010000100.1, forward strand.
TCATGGTTATCGTTTCACCTGAAACCGTTTTCCGGTATGTGCAAGGTCAGGCCATCATCAAGGGTTGCTACAAAATCGGTTGATCTTATCGACGGTATTAAATAAATAATAATTTTTGCGATGTCAAATCACCTCTATTCTGATTGATTATTTTCAGTCGTTAGCCTCTTGAAACTATCTTAAAAATAGGTGCTTACGCATTCTGGTTGGCCAGTATTTTGATGTATCTATTAAACTAAATTAAGGTGTTATCATTAAATATGATATTAACTTCGCATTAATTTTCATTCAAAATTTTGAACGGGTCGGAGGCTTTCATATGCAAGGCATTTCGGGGCGAAGCGATAGTGAACTATGCTTTGCCCTGAATAACGCAGCAGATGGGAGCCTCCGGCTCGCCCAAAGGGTGAAAATTAATGCGATAAAATGATTTTTATCCTTTATCGTTGGCCAGTATTTTGATGTATCTATTAAACTAAATTAAGGTGTTATCATTAAATATGATATTAACTTCGCATTAATTTTCATTCAAAAGGGAGAATGATTATGGCTTCAATGGACGAACAGGTTTTACGAGCGACCAAAGAAATAGTCGTCAAATTCATAGAAGGCGGTCGGATATCGCCGGCCGGTTTTACAGATTCTTTTAAAAATATCTACGATACCGTCCATGATACGGTCAAAGGCTGTGCAAACCCTTTGCCTTCAGATGATCCTGAAGCCTAATCGCTGCAGGGAAAACATCTCAGTGGGCTTCAGCCCAGTTGTCGCCCACAGCCAGGTTCACTTTGAGCGGCACTTTTAGTTCCCAAACACCTTCCATTATTTCTTTGACCAGTGTCTGTAGGGTATCCAGCTCATGCGGTGGGACCTCGAAAACAAGCTCATCGTGAACGCTGAGCAGCATGGCAGATTCCAGTTTCTTTTCCCTGATAGCACCCGCCACATTGATCATGGCCAGTTTAATCAGATCGGCCGCGGATCCCTGAATCGGTGTATTTATTGCCGTCCGCTCGGCTGCCTGCCGCACGACCCGGTTGCGACTGTCAATATCCGGCAAAAGACGGATACGGCCCAATAGGGTGCTGGTTCGTTTGGACTGATTGGCTGCTGCGAGCGTCTCATCGATAAATGCTTTCACACCTTTGTAACGGGCGAAATAATGATCAATATAGGTTTGGGCCATCTTTTGCCCAATATCGAGCTGTTTGGAAAGTCCAAAGGCACTCATGCCATATATGATGCCGAAATTGATCGCCTTGGCCTGCCGTCGGAGCTCAGCGGTAATGTCTGATGGCGATACCTGAAAAACCTCGCTGGCGGTACGCGCATGGATGTCTTCGTCGTCCAAAAAGGCCTTGATCAGAATCCGGTCATTTGAATAGTGGGCTAAAATTCGCAATTCCACCTGGGAATAATCCGCAGAAACCAGCTTCCAGCCTTTGCGAGGCACAAACGCCCTGCGGATCTCCATGCCTTCGGCGCTACGAATGGGAATATTCTGCAAATTCGGGTCAGAGCTGCTCAAGCGTCCGGTGGCCGTTACCGTTTGGTTAAAGGACGTATGAATGCGACCGGTCTCAGGGTTCACCAGATCAACCAGGGCGTCGGCGTAAGTGGATTTTAATTTTGACAGGGTGCGATGTTTTAACACCAGCGCCGGCATTTCATGTTCTTCCGCCAGGCGGGTTAGAACGTCCACATCGGTTGAATAGCCGGTTTTCTTTTTGGTTTTTTTCAATACGGGTAACTGCAGCTTGTTGAACAAAATATTGCCCAGCTGCTTGGAGGAGTTAATATTAAATTCTTCTCCGGCAAGACCGTAAATACTGCCTTCCAGCGCTTCAAGCTGATGTGCAAAGGATTTGGACAGTTCATGAAGGCGGTCGATATTGACACAGGTACCTGTCATTTCCATGTTCATGAGTACAGGCACCAGGGGCATCTCGACGTTTTCCATCAGATGCTGCAGATCAATTTCCTGCAATTGTGGCATCAGGACATCTCGGGCCATCAGCGTGATGTCAGCATCCTCGCAGGCATAAGGCACTGCTTTGTCCAACAGAACCTGATTAAATGCTAAAGCGTTCTTACCTTTGCCGGCAACCTCCTGATAAGGGATTGTTTTATGTCCCAAAAAATCCAGGGCGATCTGATCCAGATTGTGGGCTCTTTTGGAAGGATTCAGCAGGTAGGAGCCGATCATGGTGTCAAAGATGACACCGTCCAGCTTAACGCCGTGACGTGTCAGGACGATCCAATCATATTTTATGTTCTGGCCGACCTTTTTAATTGCCGGATTCTCCAGTATCGGTTTGAGCTTGTTTAGCACTTCGGTCAAGGGGAGCTGTTGCGGCACACCGATGTAATCATGGCCACAGGGAATGTAAAAGGCTTCGTTAGCCTGCAGGGCAAATGACAGCCCCACCAGGCGGGCTTTCATCGGTATTGGGGATGTGGTTTCGGTATCCAGGGAAAAAATCCGCGCGGACCTCAACCGCTCAGTCAGCCGGTTAAACGCCTCTTTTGATAATATGGGCTGATAATCCTTGTCGCTCAGATCGGCTTTTTGAGAAAGGGCCTGCTGCAGTTGCCTAAACTCAAGTGTCTGAAACAACGTTGAAAGCACTTCGGTATCTGCCGGACCGATTACAAAGTCAGCCAGATCAGCAGAAACGGGCGCGTCTACGTCAATTTTAACCAGATCCCGACTTAAAAACGCCTGGTCACGATAACGAATCAAATTTTCACGTTGCTTTTTTGCGGTAATGGACGCCACGCTTTCATATAACCGGGCCATGCTATGATGGTTTTGAATCCAGTTCAACGCCGTTTTCTGGCCAACCCCCGGAATCCCGGGGACGTTATCGGATGTATCACCGGCGAGCCCCATGACATCAATCATCTGGTGCGGCTCGATACCGTAGGACTTCTTGACAAATTCGGCATCAATGGTCGCATCCTTCATAGGATCCCAGATCGTCACCCGATCGGTCACCAACTGAATAAAGTCCTTGTCGCCGGTGACCATAACCACAGTAAAGCCTCTCTTTTCGGCAATCCGGGCATATGTTCCAATGAGGTCATCAGCCTCAAAACCCTGCATTTCAACAATCGGAAACTGTAGTGCCGCTGTAATCTCTTTGATATAGGGGATTTGAATGGCCATATCGTCCGGCATGGGAGGTCGATTGGCCTTGTAATCGCGATACATGTCGTGGCGGAATGTCGGCCCCTTGCTATCGAAAAACATGCCGGCATATTGCGGTTGACGATCTTCAATGAGCTTCAACAACATCCGCGTAAATCCGAAGGTGGCATTGGTCGGAAGCCCCTTTGAATTGGATAATCCCCGAATCGCATGGTAGGCTCGATGAATATAGGCGGTGCCATCGATCAGATATATGGTTCTTTCTTCTTTCATAGTCGCTCAAGCTTTAGGATTGATTTGATCAATCGACTGTAAGACGAATTGCCGGGTATGATTCTGATGTCAAACCTATACGAATTTGACATATAATCCGGATTGAATTATTTTTTTGAGCACCCCTGGTTCGCAGGTAAACCGAACACGATTCACCCGAAACATGGCTGCCAGGAACGATTTTAAGGTCCTATAACATTAAAGGTTTAAAACAACAATCATGAAAGTGCCGGCCACAAAATCCGTCACCCGCAGGCGACGCCGTCGCCTCAGGTCCTACGACTGCGTTTGCTGCCGGATGGCATTTACGTTTTGCTGGACGTGTCGATGTGGCTTCAGTATTTGCCAGGAATGCATGCAAGAAAACATGTGGGGCATGTCCTGCAATGCAATTACCTGGACCTGTCCGGACTGCGGCGGACAAAATGGTTTTGGCAACCAATAAGAATGATTTTTTATCCGGAGGAAAAAATCATGACGGACAAAATTATTTCAATTGAGGAACAAAGCGGCGCTTTCCAGATGACATTTCAGCGGATCATGCGGATGGTGCCGGATCGGGATAGACAGGACAAAAAGTTACAAAGACTCATTGCCTTTCGTTTGCGAATTGATGGTGAAGCGGCTATCAGCGAATATTTAATCAGAAAAATAAAAGAGGCCATAAAGTGTTCTTTTCGCGGCAGCCTTTATGACTATCTTAAAGATGATCTACTGGAAAAAACCTGTGTCGAAGATGAAATAGACGATCCAACTCCGGGTGCCGCCTGAAGAAAAGAGTTGATATGGCCGCAGGAAATGATTTAAAAAAACCAGATCGGGCTGATTTTCGAATCAGTCCACTTAAATATCGGACGGGATGTACACCCCATGCACTATGAAGGCAATATCATTCGCCCCCCCAGCGAAGCCAACAGCATACTGCTGCAGGTAACAGTTGGGTGCTCGCGCAATAAATGTACATTTTGCGGAACTTACAAAGGTGAACGCTTCCGGATCAAACCCGATGGCATCATTTTGGAAGACATCGCTTTTGCGGCCCAACACTGCCGGCGGCAGCGCCGGGTTTTCTTGTGCGATGGCGATGCGCTCATTATTCCCCAAAAAAGACTTCTTAAGATCCTTAAAGAAATCGAAAAACAGCTGCCCTGGGTAACTCGGGTCGGGTTGTACGCCAATGCCAAAGCCATAAAGATGAAAAGCATCGATGAGCTCAAGGAGCTCAAGGCCCATGGCGTCGGTATCGTTTATATGGGGCTTGAAACCGGCGATGAGGCGACCTTAAAGAAGATAAACAAAGGGGCCAATGCCGCCCAGATGATTGAAATGGGCCGCAAGGCCAAAAAGGCCGGCTTCAAACTATCCGTTACGGTGCTACTGGGTATTGCCGGGCCGGAGCGCTCCCAGATTCATGCCCAGGAAACCGGACGCGTCCTTTCCGAAATTGACCCCGATTATGTGGGTGCACTGAGTCTGATGCTCATACCTGAAACTCCCCTTCATCAGGATTATCTGTCCGGACAATTTCGCCTGATCGAGCCGCAGGAAATGTTGGCGGAGCTCAGAACCATGGTTGCCAGCACAAATTTGACGCGGGGGCTTTTCCATGCCAATCACGCTTCAAATTACCTGCCGATTCGAGCCAGGTTCCCAAAAGATAAACAGGCCACCCTCCAGCTGATTGACGAGGCTCTGGAAGGCAAGGTCCCGTTGAAGCCTGAATATCTGAGGGCGCTTTGAGCTAGATTTTGGATTTTGGAATTTGGATTGCGGATTGAAACGGCCGCAGTCGATTCCCAGCTGTTTGATCGATCGCAGAATCCAAAATCCCAAATTGGAACGACAGTGAGGAACCCTATGGATTTAAAAATATTACTGACCACATTCGGTTTAATTTTTCTGGCTGAGCTGGGTGACAAGACCCAACTGGCAACCTTTTGTTTTTCAGCTGATTGCGACTCGCGCATTTCTGTATTTTTAGGATCCGCAGGAGCCCTGGTGCTCAGCTCGCTAATTGCCGTAGTATTCGGCGCCGGGATCAGCCGCGTGATCCCTGCGAATTATATTCGAATCGGTGCCGGAATTTTCTTCGTCATTGTGGGAATATTGACCTTATATTCTTCGGTGCGCACCGCAAATGCCCTTTGAATAAGCGCATAAACCGATCACGGCATAGAACCTTGAGATGGTAAGCTAAAAACAACAGCCATATGCCCGCTAACCCCAATAAACTGACAGGCGGTTTTTTTCATTTTTTTCGCTCCTATCGATCGGCAGGCACACTGTTGATGCTGGCTTCCGCTTTTTTATTTTCCGTCCTGGACGGCCTTATTAAGCTTATGGGACCGGGATTTCGAATCTGGGACATTGCCTTTTATCGATTCGGGTTTGGTCTGGTCATTCTGATCGGCATTTTGGGATGGAAGCATAATCCTTTCAAGGCTCATAACCTTAAACTCATGATCATTCGGGGAATTTCTGGAACCACTGCCTTTTTATTGCTGGTTGTCGCCATCCGGATGATACCCATATCAACAGCCATGGTCCTGTTTTTCACCTTTCCGGCGTTTGCCGCACTTTTCTCATTCCTATTGTTCGGTGAGCACATCTCAGTCAGACAAATCGGCTGCGTTTTGGGTGCACTGCTCGGTGCCGCTATTTTATTTGACTATCAACTATCAGAAAGCCTCTGGGGCCAGGCGGCCGGGTTGACCTCCGGCATCTTTGCCGGAATGACGGTTTGTTTTATAAAAAAATTAAAAGAAACTAACGGAGCGGCGGTCATTTATTTGTATTTTTGTCTGTTGGGCGCCCTGATTACATTTCCGGCGTTTATCAGTGATCCGAAACTGCCGGGTTCCGGAATCGAATGGCTGATGATCGTCGGCATTGTTTTTGCCGCTCTTGCCGCCCAACTTTTAATGAATCAGGGTTTTCAATATTGCAAAAGCTGGGAAGGCGGCCTTATTTTGACCAGTGAGGTGGTATTTACAGCCCTGCTGGGCATCCTGTTTCTGGGAGAAATCTTCAACTGGCGGTTTGGGTACGGTAGCCTCCTAATTGTCGGCAGTGCAATTTTAAGCAATTTTGCAGGAGGCCGCAAACTTTCTGTTTATCCAGAAAATCGATCCCAACAACGATCTTTTCGATAAATCAAAGGTGGCAGTTGTCATTTGGTTGATAGTCGTATAAATGATTGAAGACCATTTGTGATAATTGATCGGCAAAGGGATCATCGCAGCGAGCCGAGGTCCAATGCAGACCAAAGGATATGATAGGCATTTTAATTTGAGCGCTCTACAAAGGATTGAATCCCATATGAAACTTATCTCATTTATCCTGGTGATGACCATACTGGCCGGATCGGATATCTCAGGCGCCCAGGAGCCACCCATTCAGCAACCTTCCGATTGGCTTTCGCTGATGACCAACATCAAAATTAACGAATCGCTGGACTTTTGTGGTGAGCCCGTTGCGCTGGATATTCAGGAGGTGCGAGAACGACTGGAAAAAGAATTGCTGCTTACGATCTGGGATCGGCCGCAGGTGGCCCTTTGGCTAAAACGCTCCACCCGGTATTTACCTATTATTGAAAGGATGCTGCGCGAAAACGACATGCCTGATGACCTGAAATATGTGGCCATTATCGAAAGTGCGCTGCGACCGCATGCCGGCTCGCGCAAGGGGGCCATCGGCTTCTGGCAGTTTC
>JASFIV010000101.1:0-14255 GCA_050122475.1 Desulfobacterales bacterium
GTTTTGCGAGGTTCAACTCATTGATGCCGAACACAGGAAAGAAGAATATGAATAATAAAAATATGATGAATGCACTTTTTCTGGGGATATTTATTTGCATAGGGCTCATCGCTTTGGGGTATCAACTTTCGAAGGGTCTGGTTCATATTAAATCATTGGACAGAACCGTAACGGTTAAGGGACTCTCTGAGCGCGAGGTTTCGGCTGACATTGCTATTTGGCCGATTACGTTTCATGAAGCGGGAAATGACTTGAACCAGCTGTTTTCCAATATTCAGCAAAAGAATGCGCTCATCGTCACTTTTTTGAAGAACAATGGTTTCAAAACCGAGGAAATCTCCGTCGCCCCTCCGGGAATATTGGACAAACAGGCTGAGGGATTCAGTGGCTCTGAAAACATTAAGTTCAGATACTCGGGAAATTCAACCCTGACCGTGTATTCTGAAAATGTGGCTAATGTCAGACAGGCAATGAATAATCTGGTCGAGCTCGGAAAGCAGGGAATTGCTTTTGCGCGCCAGGGTTACCAGATGCAAACGGAGTTTATTTTCACAAAGCTTAATGAAATCAAACCCGAGATGGTCGAAGAAGCAACCAAGAATGCAAGGGAAGTCGCCGAAAAATTTGCAAGGGATTCAAACAGCAAATTGGGAAAGATAAAAAAGGCCAGGCAGGGTCAATTTTCCATCAATAATCGAGATAAGAACACACCTTACATTAAAAATGTAAGGGTGGTTTCCACGATTGAATATTATTTGTCAGATTAAGGGGTTCATATCAGGCGGCACATTCAACGCCTGCAAAAAATTGGCGTATCCTGTCACAATAACACTTTTCGAAAAAATGAAACATTACCGCTTCCATTGGGCCTCAGAGAAATCCTGAACAACCAACATCGATGCAATGCTATCCAGAAAAGCCCTTCCCTGCCGCGTTAAGGCAGCGTAAGACGCATCCACTTTTAGATAATTTCTTTTTGTAAGGTCAGACACAGAATCTTTAAAAGTGTGCGAAAAATCAATGCCGAACTTTTGCTTAAACCGGATCAGATCGATGCCTTGCGTCATTCTCAATTCCAGGTAAACAGTTTCAATCATTTCCTGCTCGCGGGTGAGCATTTCTTTATCAGCCATCGGTGCTTGTCCGGATTCAATTGCTGCCATATAGCGGCTTAAATTGGATACATTCCAGGAGCGCTGTGATTTGCTAAACGAATGCGCCGAGGGCCCCAGGCCGACATAAGGTGCGCGGGTCCAGTACTTTAAATTGTGTCGCGAGATGTGGCTTGCCGGATGTCTTGCGTGTCTGGCAAAATTGGATATTTCATATTGAACATAGCCGTTGTCTTCCAAAAATTCGATCGTCGTCTCGAAAAGCGTCCTCACCTGATCATCTGGCAACGCCTGGATCCGACCGCTTTCCAAATCGCCATGCAGGGGAGTCCCTTTTTCATAGGTCAGCATGTAACAGGCTAAATGGGTTGAATTATCTGCAACGGCCTGCTTGAGGTCAGCGAGCCAATCCGCCCCGGACTGATTCGGCAGGCCGTATATCAGATCAAGTCCGATATTCTTAAATCCCGCCCCGTATGCGTCGGCTATGGCTTTACGGGCCTCAGCAGGGCTATGGATACGCCCTAAAAAATCAAGATGTCGTTGATGAAATGATTGCACCCCGATATTGAGACGATTGATACCGGCTGCCCGGTATCCTTTCAGTTGCTCAATGGAGATGGTGCCGGGATTGACTTCGAGGGTAACTTCAGAATCAGGAAGAAAATCAAAATGCCGCCGGGCGGACTCTAAAATTCGGCCAATTTCATCATGATCATACGTTGAGGGTGTCCCGCCGCCGATATAGAGCGTATCAAAGCGAACACCTTCAGCGGAAACCATTTTCATTTCAGTTATCAGGGCGTCAAAAAACCGCGGTCTTAAAGACAGGTCAGTTTCAGAATAAAAGTCACAATACGGGCATTTCTTCACACAAAACGGAATATGAATGTACAATCCCGCATTCTGACTGTTGGGTAAATTCATGTTGGTCGCATTGATTCCCTGTGTAATTTCTGGATTCCCCGGACCTCGTTCACCTCTGGTGAGCTCGCCCGAAATGGCGACTTTTCGGTACCAACATCTCAAAAAATAATTTAGGAAAATGAATTTTCTATTTTGAGGTGAGGAGTTTGTAATATTTGAGTAGAATTGGCTTTAAACTGTTGGATCTTGCTCGAGAGCACGGCGAAATTCGATTCAAAAGTGGAGCGTACACGGCAGTACGTGAGCATTTTGAATCGAATTTTAACACAGCTATCGGGCAAGAGATAACGGTTTAAAGCCAATTCTATTACCAGCCTCCGATGAGATGCAGGTGAAGGTGGAAGATAACCTGCCCCCCACCCTTTTCCACATTGTACAGCAATTTATATCCTGACTTTGAGACACCGTGTTCTTTGGCCATATCCCGGGCCACCATGATCAGTTCGGCAAGAATCTCTTGATCGTCGCCGGTCAGATCGTTAACGCTGCGAATATGCTTTTTGGGCACAAACAGCAGATGCACCGGCGCATGGGGATTAATGTCTTTAAAAACCACCAGGGTGTCGGTTTCGTGCAATATGGTTGTATCGGTTTTACCGTGGGCGATTTGACAGAAAATGCAATCCTTTTCCATGTTGACGATGCCTCCTTTTTGAGCGTTCACCTATTCGTGTAGTGCGTGCTGATCCGTGGTCAAATTTGCCATCTATAGTGGTTGTCAAAAAAACGTTCCGATTGCGGAACTTTTTTTGCAACAGCACTTATGCCGCCATCCTTTTTTGCGTTATTCCGAACATTTTTATGACAAGCGGTATAAATGCAATAATCCACTTCTGTCAAGAAATTCCCTACAGATCGATTAAATAACGTCTCAGAAACCAAACATTGGATTACTGAATGGGGGATTGAGCCGGAGTTGAGGACGGAAAAGTCCAGCGACCCTTTAGGGTGGGCGCTTTTAATGCGGTCGCCAGTTCATCCAGGAATTGTGCGCGCGGAATTTCATGAGCCCCAAAGCTCAGTAAATGAGCGGTGGTAACCTGACAGTCGATCAAAGCGAAATGTAAGCTTTGCAGGTACTTTACCAGTTCCACGAACGCCACCTTGGATGCATTGCTGATTCGAGTAAACATAGATTCTCCGAAAAAACAGCGGCCTATGGAAACCCCGTAGAGGCCGCCGGCCAGTTGGTCGTCCATCCAGGCTTCAACCGAGTGGGCCAGACCGGATTCATGCAGCTTACAGTAGGCTGCGATCATTTCATCAACGATCCAGGTGCCTTCATTGGTTTCGGTTCGGCTCTCGGCGCAGGCTGTTATCACGGCTTTAAAATCCTGATCCATGGTCAATTCAAAGTCGCCCTTATTAATGACTTTTCTCAATGATTTTGTAATCTTGAGCTGATCCGGGTACAATATCAAGCGTGGATCGGGAGACCACCACATAATCGGCTCATTCTCAGAATACCAGGGGAAAATGCCCATGCGATAGGCCAATAATAGCCGCTTCTGGCTTAAATCACCGCCAACAGCCAGAAGACCTTCCTGGGCAGCGAGCTTGGGGGAAGGAAATATCAGTTCATCTGATAAAAGGTATACAGGCATTCATTTTAGTCAATTGGTTAAACAGTTGATTGGAAAAACAGTCATTGCGTACCCAATAATGTGGTTTAGGTGCAAATGACAAATTGACCATTTAACGAATTAACGAATTAACTGTATTTGAAAGTTAGCTGGTCGTCAGCCAGATCAAGGGATATCAGGCCACCGTTTTGAAGCTCGCCGAACAGGATTGCATCGGAAAGCTTATCTTTGATTTCGGCCTGAATAACCCGGCTCAGGGGTCTGGCGCCATAGGTTGGGTCATGCCCTTTTTCGGCCAGCCAGGTACGCACCGCCGGTGAAATTGTCAGCGCGACCTTTTTGATGGCCAGTTGCTGATTTAACTCGGCGATGAATTTGTCGACAATCAGTTCCATGATCTCTAAATTCAGGGCATTGAAGGTAATCGTTTCATCCAACCGGTTTCTAAATTCAGGGCTGAATAGCTTTTCAATGGCCTTTTTACCCTTGGATTGGGCGTCTTTGTGCGTCTGGCCAAAGCCGATGTTGGCGGCAGTCATCTCTCTTGAACCGGCATTTGAGGTCATCATCAAAATCACATTTCGAAAATCCGCCTTGCGCCCGTTATTGTCGGTCAAAGTGGCATGATCCATGACCTGAAGCAAAATATTGAACAGGTCCGGGTGGGCTTTTTCGATCTCATCCAGCAGCAGGACGCTATGGGGATGCTTGCGGATGCCGTCGGTCAGCAGTCCGCCTTGATCGAATCCGATGTAACCCGGTGGCGCACCAATCAGACGGGCCACTGCGTGCTTTTCCATATACTCGCTCATGTCAAACCGCATAAATTCCACGCCCAGAATACGGGCCACCTGCAGGGACACTTCCGTTTTACCGACGCCGGTGGGACCGGTAAACAGAAAACAGCCTACCGGGCGTTCCGGAGACCCGAGACCGGCACGCGACCGTTTAATGGATGTCACCAGCGCTCGGATGGCATCATCCTGGCCAAATACAACCTTTTTTAAACCATTCTCCAGGTTTTCAAGCTTGGAACGATCGGAGGTGGTGACACTCTGGGTGGGCACGCGCGCCATTTTGGCCACAATTTTTTCAATATCGGCCGGATTAATCCTTTTGCGACGTGAGGAGCCGGAGAGCCTGATAAAGGCACCGGCTTCGTCAATGACATCAATGGCTTTGTCCGGCAAAAACCGATCCCTGAGATATTTTACGGACAGCTCTGCCGCTGTCTTCAGGGCCGCATCGGTATAGGCGATTCCATGGTGTTCTTCATAGCGGGATCGCAGACCTTTAAGGATTTGAACCGTTTCAGAGACCGGTGGTTCCATTATTTCAATTTTCTCGAATCGTCTTGATAGCGCGCGATCCTTTTCAAAATGGTTTTTGAACTCTTCAAAGGTGGATGAACCAATACAGCGGATCTCACCGCTGGCCAGCACCGGTTTCAAAATATTGGAGGCATCCATTGAACCACTGCTGGTAGCGCCCGCACCGACAATGGTGTGGATCTCATCAATAAATAAAATGGCTTTGGATTTCTTTTGCAGTTCGGAAATAACCCCCTTGAGGCGCTGCTCAAAATCGCCGCGGAATTTCGTGCCGGCCAAGAGTCCCCCCAGATCCAGGGAAAATATTTCCATATCCTTAAGCAGGTCCGGGACTTCTCCCTTCTGAATTTTCTGGGCCAGTCCTTCCGCCATAGCTGTTTTACCCACGCCGGGATCACCGACAAAGACGGGGTTGTTTTTGCGCCTGCGGCATAACACCTGCATCGTACGCTCCAGTTCAGTCATACGTCCGATCAGAGGGTCCAGCTTGCCTTCAGCAGCGAGGTCTATCAGATTAAGGGTAAACTGCTCCAGCGGATTGGCCTGCCGCCGCCGGTCCTTTTCCTCTTTGCCGGGTCTAACCAGTCTGTCAGGGCTATCGCCGAATGAATCTTTGGCGATGTTATGGGAAATGTAGTTGAGTACGTCTAAACGCGTAATGCCCTCGGAGCTCAAAAAGTATTCAGCGTGCGAGTCTTTCTCAAGGAAAATAGAGGCCAGAACATCCGCAACAGCAACTTCCTGTTTTTCGGCTGATCGGGCGTGATTAACCGCCCGCTGGATGACCCGTTGAAATCCGATGGTCTGTTGCAGGACATAATCGTTTCCCTTCGGGATGCGCTCAATTTTTTCATCGAAAAAATTTTCAAGCGCATCCAGAAGATTGTCCACATCGCCGCCGCAGTTTTCGATAATTTCAATGCCATTGGGATCGTTGAGTATGGCAAACAGGATATGCTCGATGCTGACATACTCGTGGCGTCTTTTTTTGGCTTCCTTAACAGCAAATCCGAGTGTTGCACTGAGTTCCTTGCTGATCATGATTTACTCTCTTTCAATGGTGCATTTTAACGGAAAACCTCTTTCGCGAGCGAGCGCTTCGACCGTATTGACTTTGGTTTCCGCCACTTCAAAAGGATAAACCCCGCACAAACCGAAACCGTTGCGGTGCACGTTTAACATAATTTGAGTCGCGTCAATCACCGATTTATGAAACACAAATCGTAGGACTTCAACGACAAAATCCATGGTGGTGTAGTCATCGTTCAAAAGTAAAACTTTGTACATTGAAGGTTCCTTAACCTTCTTTTTTGTCTTTGAACGAACACCTTCTTCCAGTTCGGTATTGAAGTCACCCATGGATACACTCCAACCTAAATCGATCGTTTCAAATTTTAAAAGAAATTATCTTCAATTTTTCAAAAGGAATTTCATTGATTTTTACTTTTAAAATTTGAAACCCTTCAGGCTTGCCGATCTTACCGCATCTAGTGTGTCAGATCCCGCATAGTATGCTATAGCGGGAGGCCATCTTCCGTGTAGCTTTGGTCTTCGCTTTTAGCTACGGCCCAACATGGCGGCAACCTCGACAAGCGCTCGCTTTAGGTTCTAAAAGCCGAAATCCTACCTTTTAAAGCGTTTCCACAGTATGTTCCGATTCAATTGATGCAACTATAATAATCATCTGAATCATTGCTTGTAAAGGGCCGCAATATAATTTTGTTTTAATCGGCGTTATCGACCGCAACATTTTTTGTATTTCTTGCCGCTGCCGCACGGACAGGGCGCATTTCGACCGACTTTTTTAGCCTTGCGCCGGGCCGTCTTGGGTTTGGCCGGCCCCTCACCGCCTGAAAAGGATAGTTTCTGTTCTTTGGGGGCCCGGAGGTCATCGATCTTTTTGGGCTCTTCAATCTGGATGCGAAATAATATCCCGAGGGTCTCCTCTTTGACCCGGGCAATCATTTCATTGAACATCTCAAAGCCCTCTTTTTTGTATACGAGCAGCGGATTTTGCTGGGCATAACCTCTTAAACCTATGCCTTCTTTAAGATGATCCATTGATAGCAAATGATCTTTCCAGAGGTTGTCCACTGTTTGCAGCATGACCACTCGCTCCAGTTGCCTGAAATCTTCTGGACCAATGGTCGATTCGCGTTGATCGTAAAGCGTTTGGGCAGCCTCAAAGATCAAATCCGCCAGAGACTCCTGATCGAGATCTTCCAGCGCCTCCTCACCGTCGACATTGAAATGAAAATTAAACTGCTTGAAGACGGCGTCACGAATGCCCTTAAGATTCCATTCTTCAGATACAGCATTTTCACCGATGGCGTCAGCGGCAATTTCCTCGGCTTTTTCGCGGATCATCTCAACAATGGCGGGCTTCAAGCTTTTGCCGTCTAGCGCTTCACGACGCTGTCGATAAATCACTTCGCGCTGCTGATTCATGACATCATCGTATTCCAGCAGTTGTTTGCGAATTTCAAAATTATGCCCTTCCACCCGACCTTGAGCGTTTTCAATCGCGCGACTGATCATATTGTGCTCGATGGGTTCCCCGTCGGGCATGCCCAGTTTTTCCATGATACCGGTTATGCGTTCACCGCCGAATATTCGCAACAAATCGTCTTCTAAAGCCAGGTAAAAACGTGAGGATCCGGGGTCGCCCTGTCTGCCGGAGCGGCCCCGCAACTGGTTGTCAATCCGTCGGCTTTCATGCCGCTCGGTGCCGATGATATGCAACCCGCCCACGTCGGTAACCCCCTCACCCAGCACGATGTCCGTGCCGCGGCCGGCCATATTGGTCGAAATCGTTACGGCGCCTGGCTGTCCGGCCATGGCAATGATCTCGGCTTCTTTCTCGTGATTTTTGGCATTCAGCACAGAATGTTTGATGCCTCTTTTTTTCAGCTTCTTACTGAGGTTTTCAGAAACATCGATTGAAATCGTGCCGACCAGAACCGGTTGGCCATTGGCATGCAATTCCTTGATTTCATCAATAACTGAATCAAACTTTTCTTGGCGGGTTTTATAAATCGCATCCGGATAATCATCCCGGATCATCGGCTTATTGGTGGGAATCACCATTACGTCCAGATCATAAATCTTTTTAAATTCAGCCGCCTCGGTATCGGCAGTGCCCGTCATGCCGGCGAGCTTGTCATACATGCGAAAATAATTCTGAAAAGTGATGGTGGCCAGCGTCTGGTTTTCATTTTCGATTTTAACATTCTCTTTGGCTTCCAGGGCCTGGTGCAACCCTTCACTGTAGCGTCGGCCGGGCATCAGGCGGCCGGTAAATTCATCAACGATAATGACTTCTCCATCTTTGACAATGTAGTCAACATCGCGCTTGAACAGCGTATGCGCCTTTAACGCCTGGTTGATATGGTGCAGCAGCTCGATATAGCGCGGATCGTATAGATTATCCACTTTCAGCAGTTGTTCGCAGCGGGCGACACCATCTTCAGTCAGTGTTGCGGAGCGTGCTTTTTCATCAATGCTGTAATGTTGATTGGCCGAAAGTCTCGGAATCAAGCCGTTTACCTGATAATAAAGATCTGTTGATTTTTCAGCCGGACCTGAAATGATCAAAGGTGTGCGGGCTTCGTCAATCAGAATGCTATCGACCTCATCGACGATGGCGAAATTAAGCTGGGGTTGGACCAGTGACCGGCGGTCAAATTTCATATTGTCTCTGAGGTAGTCAAAACCAAACTCATTATTGGTTCCATAAGTAATGTCTGCCGCGTAGGCTGCCAGGCGTTCGGCATCGTCCAATCCATGAACAATCGTGCCCATGGAAAGACCCAGGAATTGATAGATATGCCCCATCCATTCGGTATCCCGTCGCGCCAGATAGTCGTTTACGGTCACAATATGGACGCCTTTTCCGGTCAAGGCGTTCAAATACGCCGGCAAAGTCGCCACCAGTGTTTTGCCCTCACCTGTTTTCATTTCTGAGATTTTGCCTTCGTGCAGCACGATGCCGCCAATCAACTGGACATCAAAGTGGCGCATTTTCAATGTCCGCAGCGATGCTTCTCTGACAGCCGCAAAAGCTTCCGGCAACAGATCGTCAAGGGATTCTCCCCGATCAATGCGTTCTTTAAATTTGGCTGTCTGAGCCTTGAGTTCATCATCACTCATGGCCTGAACGGCAGGTTCTAAAGCATTGATGCGTTCAACCTGGGGCTGAATCCGTTTTAATTCCCTTTCATTTTTGCTACCGAAAACTTTGGTTAGTGCATTGAGTATCATTTTGCGAGCAACCTTCTTATTCCATTAAATTTGAGATTCTGATCTCATGGGGTGAATTATACCAAATTTGAGGTTTGTCTCAATAACAAATTTGGGAGCCAATGCGCAGCTCATTTTAATAATGGTTCAAATATAACTGTGGTGAGCTCCGGATGCAAGGTCAATTGGGTGGATTACAGGATGTTATCGAAACTGTTCTATAGCCATCCGCCCGGCGGACGCAGGCGTACGCGTCTATGGGACCGGCTTTTGGATAAATCGGATAAGGGCTGTACTGAGAGTATTAATTTAGGATGTACTTCGTCGGATTTACGGGTATTCCGTTCAAGCGTACTTCGTAATGTACATGCGGGCCGGTGCTACGGCCGGTATTTCCGACCAGGGCGATGGGTTCCCAGCGTTTAACCTTTTCCCCGCGTTTTTTCAGAAATTTCTGGCAGTGCCCGTAACGGGTTACCATTCCGTGGCCGTGATCGACAATAATGGTTTTACCCAGTAGACCTTTATTGCCTACGAAAATGACGACACCATCCGCGGTCGCCATAACGGGCGTGCCTTCACGGCAAGAGATATCATATCCATGGTGAAATTCCCTTTGTCCGGTAAAAGGCGATCGCCGGAAACCGAATTTGGAGGTGACCCAGGATTTTTCTGCGCCGGAAATTGGGCGGATAGCCGGCGTAGAGGCCAAAAGGTTTTGTTGGTCTTCCAGGGATTTAAGAAGGGATTCGAATTCATACTGCTGATGGATGGAAGCCCGATTGAGCTCATCAATCTGCTCATGCATATCGCGTATCAGGCTGTTGTGTTTTTCCATCAGTGGAAGTCGAGTATCCAGGTCTTCGGGGACAGAACCGCCGACACCGAATATATTGTTTGATTCGTCTGTTTTTTCAATATTGGCGATAATGCGGATCTTCGTCTCAAAATTGTTGAGCGCCACCAGTTTGTTCTTTAAGGAGTTAATCTCGTTGGCAAATTCTTGAATCTGTTTGCGCTGAATTTGAATCTCGCCCAACTCGCTGGTCAAATATACCTCACGGGATTGTAAGTGCCGAGTGGTATTTTTAAGCTGAAAATAATCGTAAATGACATAACCAAAAACCGTGAAACAAGCCAGAAGCAATACAGCGACCAGTCGAATGGCAATCTTGGAGGCACAGAATTGTTTTGCCGGTGCCCCGCTGTTGCTGAGTACGACAAAAGAAATTTTCTTTCGCATGACAATATACCTTGAAACAGATTTTGAATTTGCCCGGACGATCAATATACCCCAAGCCATCCCCGCTTTAAGCCGGAGACGATTGGGTCCAACGGGTATGGGAAAGACGGATGGGCGACAGACATTTTGGGATTGTTTGGTATCATATCCGCAATATGCCTGTCAAGAGTGCCAGCACCTTTTGTAACTTGGCTCCGGCGATCTAATATTTTACCATACCCATAGGCGCAAACGAAAAAAGAACGCCTTTAGGCCTCGCCACCCAAAAGCGTTCTCTTTCGACATTATCGGCAACCTGGCAGTCTTAGCCGCTAAGGCGTTAGACCCATGGTTTTGCGTCGCCATCTTTCGGTGACTTTGCCCTTTCAACTATTTAAATTGTCCTAAAAACAATATATTAGGGTGCAATTTTTTTGTCAATATATAAATATTCTGATCTACGCGTTATATCGGCCTCCATCACGCAAACTTTAGCTTTTTTTGCAGATTTGCGGGATGCAATTATTCCAGACCGAGCTTAAATTTAAGCGACTTCAGGGTATTTTTCATCAACATTGTAACCGTCATGGGCCCCACACCGCCGGGAACCGGGGTAATCGAACCCGCAATTTCCTTGGCCTCATCAAAATCCACATCACCTTTTAAAATGGCAATTTTTTTACCCGTTTTTTCACTGATCTTTTCACCGACCCGGTTGACACCGACATCAATTACGCACGCCCCTGGTTTGATCCACTCGGGTTTGACCAGGCCCGGAACGCCGGCAGCCACAATTAGAATATCGGCCCGCTTGCAATGGCCGGCCAGATCCTTGGTTCGGGTGTGTACCACGGTTACGGTTGAATTGGCGCCATCACCTTTTTGCAGCAACATATTGGCAATTGGTTTGCCGACAATATTTGAGCGACCCACAACCACCACTTCGGCTCCGCTGGTTTCCACTCCGGCGCGCACGATCATTTCTTGAATCCCGGCGGGTGTGCAGGGCGGAAATTTCACCTCCTTGCCCCCTATCATCAGGCGGCCGACGTTTACCGGATGGAATCCGTCTACATCTTTGTCCGGATCGATGGCGTTCAGAACCTTTTTTTCATCCAAATGCTTGGGAAGCGGGAGTTGGACCAGAATGCCGTTAATCGAATCATCGTTATTGTACTTGTCGACCAGGCCCAGCAGATCTTCCTCGGATATATCTTCGGATTGGCTATCCTGAATCTCTTTAAAACCCAGCTGATTGGCGGTCTTAATTTTAAGAGTGACATAAGAAATGGAGGCTGGATTTTCCCCGACCAATATGGTTACCAGGCCGGGAACAGCACCGTGTTTTTCTTTGATTTCTTTTACTTCATCTGCGATTTCTTTTAGAATCTCTTCGCGGATCTCTGTTCCCTTGATCAACTTTGCTGTCATCGTTGTCCTCCTTTCAATATTGTTTATTAGATGCTTAAGTGGAATTCCTTTGCATTTTATGAAAATTTTTTTCACCACGAAAACACGAAATCAAAAAAGCACGAAATGTTTCTTATTCCTTTTTCGTGGTTTCGTACTATCGTGCTTTCGTGGTTGATTTGTCCTTTTTGGTTACGGCTTTACTGGATGTGATATGGGTTATGCTAATTTCGCTTAAATTTATCCGTTACATACAATTCATTCTGAGCAAAAAGTCAATAACAAATAACCGCAAATTACAGCGGATATGGTATGGGATTCAAGCCGATGGTTTCATCTAAACCCAGCATGATGTTCATATTTTGAACAGCCTGGCCGGCAGCGCCTTTCACCAGGTTATCGATGGCAGACATAATTATCAAGCGATTACTGTTGGGATCCAGCCGGAATCCGATATCACAGAAATTGGTACCTTTGACATGCAACGTATCGGGTACCCGCCCATCAGGGCATAAACGAACAAACGCATGCTTTGCGTATGTGTATTGCAAGCAATTGCGAATATCCGCCTCCTGCAGGTTGCTGCTTGGAGCAGCATAGATGGTGGTTAACATTCCCCGGCTCATGGGAACCAGATGCGGAACAAATGTTAGTTCAAGCGGCCGGCCGGCCTCCCGGCTCAATATAACGTTCATCTCTGGATTGTGACGATGGCCGGCGACCTTATAGGCCTTGAACGATTCATTGACTTCACAATAATGACTGGTAATCGCCAGGGACCTTCCGGCACCGCTGACGCCGGATTTTGAATCGACAATCACAGTATCTGGATTCAACAGATTTTCCCGTACCAGCGGAATCAACGGCAACAGCGCACTGGTCGGATAACAGCCCGGATTGCCGATCAGATCAGCGGTACGGATGGCCTCAGCATAAATTTCGCTTAAACCATAAACGGCCTGATCAAGTAAGTCTTTGGCCGTATGCGGCTGGTAGGCTGATTCATAAACAGCAGGATCATCAAAACGAAAATCTGCGGATAAATCCACTACCCGAATCCCACGCTCAAGAAACTGCGGTACTAGAGTCATGGGCAGTTGGTGCGGCAGCGCCAGAAAGACAATCTCTGCTCGGTCACAAACGTTTTCGACATCCAGTTCCTCGCAGGTTAAATTAACGCACCCGGCCAATGCCGGATAAACCTGGTCGAATTTAACCCCCGCAAATTGGCGTGACGTCAAAATGCTCAGCTCAACCTGGGGATGTCCGCTAAGGATTCTGACCAGCTCCGCCCCCGCATAACCGGTGGCACCGACAATACCCACCCGCACCATAAAGCCCCCTGGCTCCAATAGGTTATCTATAGTTCAAAACGGTGATTTTGCTTAAATTTGACTTTTTAGCAGATAATGGCGCTGGCTTCAAGTGGATTCAGCCAGGGTCCAGGGAGAGAGAACACAGACATGGATTTTTGAGAACCGGATAGCGGACGCTGGATGGAACGATCGAATCTGCTTTTGCCATTTCTTCAGGCACAAGTTGTATCTTCCAGGACAAGAACCCAGCCGGCATCGCCTGCAGATAGAGATATAACCGATATGCTCGTGCGGATCGACCGATTGTTAAAGTCTGAAAGAAAACTCATTTTCGTCCGATCAGGCAGTTGGGCGACCTGCTTGAGGGCGCCGCCCAGTTTGGACTTGGTCTCAGCCGGGAAAATATCAACTACCGGGCGATTGAGGACTTCTGTCGGCGATTTGCCGAGGATTTCAAAAGCAATGGGGTTTACGTTCACAATGCGGGCATCAATATCAACCACGATAACACCGACGGCCATACTTTCAATTACCGCCTGATGAAATTTCAGGGCGTTCAGCAGCCCAACGGCGTCACGTCTGGGATAGACGCCGCTGGTCTGCATTACTTTGGCCTTGTTTGGTGGTATTTGGGGTTGTGTTTCGATCTCTGCCATAAGCCCGTTCAACTGGACGGTCAATTTGTCAATCGGCCCTTTGGCAATATAATAATCAGCACCGATTTCATTGAGGCTGCCGAGTTGTTCAACCATTACCCCGGATAAGGCCACAATAGGAAAATGATTGGGTCCGTATTTAAGGCGCACAAAATCAATAAACTGGCTACCATCGACTTTGGGCATCACCAGATCAATAAACATCACATCATGCGGCAGATCCTTCAACTTGGATATACCATCTTTGCCGTCGTATGCTTTGGTAACGGCGTACCCCCGTTTGCTGAGCAATTCGCTGACAAACTCAACGAAAAAATAATCTGCATCCACCACCAGAGCTTTTTTTTCCATATCTTTCACCTTCGAGGTTTATTCGATACAGACCCGACGAACTTCACGCATATCCGAGATGCCGTCAAAAACTTTATGAACGCCGTCCTGTTTCAGCGTCGTCATCCC
>JASFIV010000102.1:0-14199 GCA_050122475.1 Desulfobacterales bacterium
GATCAGTTTGCGAATGGCCCCGCCGGTGCGCCCCTTGGTTCTGGACTCCAGCATCTTACCCAGCTTGATCAGGGTAATGATCACCGCCGAGGTTTCAAAATAGACGTGTTGACCCAATACTGGAAAGAAGAGCAGCGCCAGCGAATAAAAATAGGCCACCGAAGAGCCCATGGCGACCAAAACATCCATATTGGCGCTCTTATTTTTAAGGCTCTTGAATCCGTTGATATAATAATCCCATCCTGTATAGAATTGAACCGGCGTGGCCAGCAGCCAGAAAAACCAATTTACCCAGGCCGCATGGCTCCAGGCACCAATGAGGTTAAAATCCCTGGCCATGCTCAATACAAACAGGGGCAGGGCAAAGACGACGCCTACTATAAATTTGCGGGTCTGATCCCGTATCTCTGCCTGCCGCGCAATCTGCTCGGCATCCTCTTCGTCTGCGGTGTCTTCGGGCGTTATAACGCCGTAACCGGCGGCTTCAACGGCCCGGATCATTTGCTGGAGATCGACAACGCCCGGAATATATTCTACGACAGCACGCTCGCTGGCAAAATTTGCACTGGCCTGAACAACCCCTGAAACCTTTTTATTTAAGGCTCTTTCAATGTTGGCAGCACAGTTCGCACAGGTCATGCCGGTAAGCGCCAGCTCGACCTTTTGGGTAGGAACCGAAAATCCCGCTCCCTTGATGTTTGTTATCACATCCGTCACTTGCAACTGTTCTGGATCAAATGAAACGGCAGCCTGTTCAGCGGCAAAGTTCACCTGCGCGTCGGATATGCCGCTTAGTTTTTTAAGCGAGCGTTCGATGTTCATGGCGCAGTTGGCGCAGGTCATACCCGTCACAGGCAGGGTTATTTTATCATCTGACATTTATGGACTCGTTCTTATTTTGGGTGCTTTATTGAAAGCTATATTGACCACGAAGGACACGAAGTTCACGAAGCGGCCTAACTTCGTATTGATATGTTTTTCTTTGTGTTCTTCGTGCTCTTCGTGGTTTTAACCGTTCACCATCAGCTTACGTTTCTCTTTGAACGATAAACCAGGGATTGTGCAGGTCTTCTTTATTATACTTCAGCGGATTTGGTGTGCCGTATTCGCAGACCGTCGCACCGGCGGCCTCAGCAATAGCCTGCCCGGCAGCTGTATCCCATTCCATGGTGGGTCCTAAACGTGGATATATATCTGCGCGCCCCTCTGCCACCAGACAGATTTTCAGCGAACTGCCCGCCGAGATGAACTCAACATCACCAAACGCTTTGCGTTTTTCTTCAACATAGGCTTCGAGTTCAGCTGTTTTATGTGAGCGGCTGCCCACGATGGTCAACGCGGCCTGCGGGGGGTGTTCAATCGGTAGCTGGGTGGACTGCTCAACGATTTGCTCAAGCAGGATGCGGGCTTGTTCATCTGAATTTACGGGGGCATGCTGCCATTCATTGAAAGGGCCATTTTCAAGCTTATAGGCGCCGAAACCCTGTGCCGCAAAATAAAGCGTATCTCTATCCGGCACAAAAATAGTGCCCAGCACTGGGCGCTTGTTTTCAACCAGCGCAATATTAACCGTGAATTCGCCATTGCGCTTGATGAATTCTTTGGTACCGTCCAGCGGATCCACGACCCAAAAGTGCTCCCAGTCCTTGCGCTGCGCATAAGGTGAGTCTTTGCCTTCCTCGCTGAGAATCGGAATATCAACATCCTGCAGCATATTCATAATGATTTCATGCGATTTCTGATCGGCAACGGTCAATGGCGATGTATCCGATTTATATTCTACGCCGAAATCTTCTGAATGGTATACAGTGTTAATGGCATTGCCGGCGGCAATGGCCGCTTGAACTGACTTTAGGATATAGGGTTTCAGGTCCATAGGGCTCCATTAAGATTATTGAATTAAATGCCAACCGGCTATGCGGCCGGATAATTGATCTCGACCAGTTTATTTTTAATGATATCTTCAGAGGCCGGGGTATCCCATTCAACCTCCACACTTTTGCCTTCGATGTCGCCTTCCACTTTGGAGACACCCTCCAGCTCGCTTAATTCGGTTTTGATGGCATTGACACAATGCCCGCACGAAATGCTGGGAATTGAAAATGTTTTTTTCTCCATATCGAAAAACCTCCTCTGGCATTCATAGCTCTATGAATAGCGCTTAACGATTGCAGCAAAATCATCGGGCTGCAATATCTGAGCAAAGCGCTTACCGTCCTTGCTGTGTTGTTTGTAAAAACGGATACAATCTTTAACAATCTGCCGTACCTGATCTTCACTGTAAACACCGGGTAGCTCTTTGGCAAGCTGGGGATGTCGGCCGAGCTTTCCCCCCAGCTGGAGCCGATATCCTTTTTGGCCTTCTGCCAGGCTGCCGGTTGGACAAACCGCAATGCATTTGCCGCACTGCAAACATAGATCGTCGTCGATTACAGGGATTTGCTTTTCAGAATCAAGGACAATCGCATCTTCCTTGCAGGCCTCAACACAGGCCTCGCACAGTGAGCAGTGCTCATCGGTGATCAATGGCGAGCAGGCACCAATGATTCCGATGTCTTTTATCTGCGGCTGGGAGCATGCGTTCGGGCAGTCCGCCAGGGTTATTCTGAATTCATGATGAAACTTAAGATCACCTTTGACATTCTGCTTTAAAAAACCGAGCAAATCTTCTTTCAGAACATCGGATTCAATTTGCTCAACCAGATGATCACTGATAATGGCGCGGTTGGGACAACCACTTGGCCCGAAGCATGTCTCAATCTGATAGCCCTTGATCTCTGAACTCATATTGGCCAGATAGCGGGCCTGGGTTGCTTTGACATCAGTGAGCGATACCACGGGGTTGCCGGCTGCTTCCGCTTCTTTTTCGACGCGAGTGCGGACGCGTTTGCGAACAAAGAAAGGCACTTTTTTAATGGCGTCCTCGGCTTCCGGTGTCCATTTCATCTGAATTTCCTATAAATCTTTTATACCTGCGACAAATTTTTAGATTGCGCGCAGGGCTTAATATAATAATCTGTTTCAGGGTTTACAAGCGGGTCTGATATAAAGCCGCGACAATCTTCGTGAGGTTTAGCAGCAAACCAAGCAGCCGACAATCGACCTTTGATGTGCAGGTGGAATGAAGCAATTGAGAAATTTTTTGCTTGTGGTGGATTAGGGTTTAGTTCCTTTTTCCAATGCCATTTTTGCCATTTGAGCCACCGAGCGCGAAATTAAATTTCGATCAAGGTATATCCTTAATTCTGCAGTATCGGCTTGTAAGTTTTTGAGGTGCTTAAGTGTGTGGATGTCTTGAAATGCACCGGCCGCCCAGGCGGCCAGGCCGCGTAAATGAGGGTCTGGATCCTGTAGAAAAGGATGCAGGCATTCAAGCGTATCTTTTAACAGTTGCGGTCGTGCATGCGCTAATCGGCCGATACCCCATATAAGCCCCCGTTGCAGGGTTGGATGCTCCAGAAAGTTTCCTTCGGGTTGAGCATAGGAGATGAGTATGCACCAGAATTCTTCAGCCAATTTTTCATTGAGCGCCATGATCTCTCCCATGGCCTCCGGACAGCCCCAGCCGATACCCCCGGATTCATCGTTGAGGTGCCACATTAAGCGGCGCATGACCACCCGCGCAGACTCGATGTCCGTCTCGGCCAACTGGTCAACAACTTCTCCCATGGCGGTCACCGCTCGCCACTTTAAGGTGTCATCCGTGCTGCACAAAAATGAAAAAAGAGGATTGACAGCTTTGCGGGCCGGTATTGCGGCAATATCCGCCAATCCTCTTTCAAAGTCTTCCTGCAGCAGCAGTTTTTTGATCTCTATTTTAAGCTGACGACCGGTCTGTTTACTTTTCTCCATAATATTATTTTTTACGGTTATTCAGAAAGCTCAAGTAAGGCAACCATAACCACGAAGGGCACGAAGGACACGAAAGGACAAAATTAAAATGATGTGTTTTCCCTTTGTGTTCTTCGTGGTGAGATATATATCAGCCGTATTCAACTGGAGTTTCCCAGATAACCGCGTTATTTTTTATATGATTTAAAGCTATCTCAAAATTAGCGAACTTAATCAAAAGGTTTGCCGGTTGTGCCCGTTTATAGTGGAATTCTATCGAATTTTAATTTTTTAAACGGCTCTGGTTCTAAATTTATTTTAATTATCTATTTACCTGCTGGTTGGTAAAAAAAGCTATAATTCTCATTAATTTTCATGCAAAATTCAGGTAGACCAGTGGATACAGTCTACCGGGCAATACTTAATGGCGTCATTTACCTCAGATTCGGGATAAACCGCTAATTCAATAACTTCAATATATCCGGCATCGTTCAACCGGAATACCTCCGGGCATGTTTCCACACATACTCCGCAGACTATGCAATCACTGAGTTCAACAATCGGAGCTTTCATTTTATTCGTTAACCGCTTTCCCGATCTTGCGGCCGTATTCGTAACATTGCTCGAGACCTTCTTTATCTGGGACATACTGTATTTTTAGGGCCGGCGCGATCATGTCAAATTTCATGGCTTCGAGTTCTTTGGTGATGATTTTGTTGGATTCACCACTCCAACCGTATGACCCAAAGGCAGCACCGATTTTGTTCAGTGGCTTTAAGCCTTTCATGTAGCACAGAAAATCCGCCAACGACGGGAACAGTCCATTGTTGAGGGTCGGTCCGCCGACCACCACCGCCCTGGCATCGAAGACTTCGGTCATGATTTCACTGCGGTGCCATTTTCTCAGATGTAGGGGCTTGGCCGGCACCCCTTCTTTATTGATGCCGGCGGCGATGGCTTCAGCCATTCTTTCGGTGCTGTGCCACATGGTATCGTAAATGACGACTGCTTTCTTTTCAGGTACCTGCTCGCACCATCGCGCATAGGTCTCAACGATTTTGGCTGGATTCTCACGCCAGATGACGCCATGGTCGGGGCAGATCATGTTGAACTCCATGCCAGAATCAATGATGTTATTGAGGTACTTTTTAATCAACGGGACATACAGTAACAAAATGTTGGCAAAGTATTTTTTGGCATGAACCATAATCGCATCGCCGATCTGATCGTCGAAGCGCTCGGGGCCTGCATAATGCTGGCCGAATCCGTCGCTGGAAAAAAGGATTTTATCCTCCTTTAAATACGTAAACATGCTATCGGGCCAGTGGACCATGCGGGTTTCAAAAAAGCTCAATGTCTTTTTGCCAAGACTCAGTTCCTGACCGGTCTCAACAGGCTCGTAATTCCAGTTGCGCGCAAAGTGGCGCGGCAAATTTTTGTGCCCCATTTTTGAGCAATACAGGGGTTTGTCTTCACCGACGCGATGCATGACCCGCGCCAGGCCGCCGGAATGGTCAAGCTCTGTGTGGTTGCTGATGACATAGTCAACTTTTTTGGGGTCAACTACGGCTGATATATTTGCCAGCAGCTGATCGGCAAATTCTTTTTTAACCGTATCGAGCAATGCAATTTTATCATCAACAATCAAAAATGAATTATACGTCGTCCCTACATCGGTCGAATAACCGTGAAAATCCCTTATATTCCAGTCGATGACACCTACATCATAAACACCTGGCGCAATTTCTAATGGTTCCATTATATCCCCCTAAATAATCTGTTCCAATTTCATGTTCACAACTAAAATCTGACGCGAAGGTATATAATAAACATGTTTATAAACGGTGCAACTTATGCCGAAACGACATAAAACCGGTATTATAACCTTTCCAGCCGGCTGCCAAAACAATTGATGCCCTTTTAATCCGCGCAAATGTTGCCGGCCTAAAAGGGCATCAAATTGGCCTGTACTTTAAAGGTCTGATGGACCTTGCTTAATTATTCTTTTTCAAAATCAGCCTTGGAAGCACCGCATACCGGGCATTCCCAATCATCCGGCACATCTTCCCATTTGGTACCGGGAGCCACACCGTTGTCCGGATCCCCCTGTTCGGGATCGTAAACATACCCGCAGATCGAACATACATACCTGTCCATTGTCATCCTCCTTATGTTAATAGGTTGGTCGCACTAAAACATTCATTCCAAAACCGGCTAAAACCTGATGCCCCAATTTTTTTAACCTGTTCCATTGGCAGTTTCAAGTCTATTTTTGAGACTGGTTCTGGTGTATTTATTTAACCTAACGGCTTAAACATTTTTTTACCGGCACCGCAGACCGGACATTTCCAATCATCCGGCAGATCTTCGAACGCCGTGCCTTTGGGAATTTTTCCTTTGCGGTCGCCTCTGTCAGGATCGTAAATATATCCGCAGTTCACAGTCTGACATTGATACATCTCATGGGGCTCAGCCATCCATCCTCCTGAATGATAGCCTCACGCTAAGACGCAAAGGCGCCAAGAAATCCTCATGCCGGAATGTTGGAAGGATGGAAAATTGGAAGTATGGGTTTAAAGTTGCCGGTATTAGAATATGTGTGCTCCCAATATTCCAGTATTCCAAAATTCCATTATTCCTATGTTAGTCCACAATTCTTTGCGAGCTTTGCGGCTTTGCGTGAGATAAAATTTACCGGTAAATTAAACCACGAAAGCACGAAATCTAAAAAGCACGAAATTTTATTTTTTTTCTCTTCGTGTTTTCGTCCTTTCATGTTTTCGTGGTAGGTTTTTTCGATCACGTTGATCAGGATAATTGCTCAATCAGATTCTTGACTCTGTTTTCGATCTCATCACGGACGGAACGCATAAACTCAGGCGACTTGCCGGCCGGGTCTGCCAGGTCCCAGTCCAGCATCTGTGCGCCGGGCACAAAAGGGCATTCTTCGCCGCAGCCCATGGTGACGATAATTTCCGGGCGATTATCGGCTATGGCAGACTCGATATGTTGCGGCGTGCGAAACGCCATGTCGAGACCTTTTTCCTGCATGGCTGTGACCATATCCGGATTAACGTGTTCGGCCGGTTGACTGCCGCCGGTGAGCACTTCAATTTTATCTCCGGCCAGCGATTGGGCAAAGGCACCGGCCATCTGGCTGCGGCAGGCGTTTTCGCGGCAGGCAAACAAAATTTTTTTTCTGCCGATCAAAGGTCCGATAAGATCAGCAGCCGCTTTTTCGACATCTACTGTAACGGTCGGGTGCCGGGCCATGTCCTTGGGACCTTCGACCTCCCGATAGGTCAGGCTGCCGGCAAAGCGCGCGTCGATAGCATCGAAAAAATATTTGGCCGTCAGCTGCAGCCCTTCAAACAGATTTTTACCTTTACTGGCACCGACCGATAACAAAAACCCGCGCTTGGTCTTCTTGGCGGGATCGGCTAAATTGAATCGATATTTTCGGGCCCAGAACAACTGGCAGCGATCGACAACTGCTTTTAGCTGGGCCGTCATATTGAAAAAGAAAATGGGCGTGGCCAGCACCACGACTTCTGCTTGCCGGATCAACGGATAAATGTCGGTTTTGACATCGTCATCGATGGGACAGTACCCCTTTTTTTCACAGACCACGAGCTCTTTGCAGGGGATGATTTCTTTGCGGGTGACCTCAATGATTTCGGTTTGAGCGCCCAGTTTTTCAGCGGCTTGCATAAAGGTGGCAAGCAAATAAGATGTATTTCCCTTTCTTCGCGGACTTCCCTGAAAGCCAAGTACCAGCATAATTTATTTCTTCTCTTTAATATGGCATTTTGCGCATGTCGTCGGACCTGTCTTTAGGCCTTCCTTCTTCTTTTCCTTGTGACATTTGGTGCATTGCTTATTCATCACCTGCTTCTTTTTTAATGTGCCCGCAGCTTTTAGTTCTTCGATAATACCGGCTTTTTGCGGATAAAGGGAATGACAAATTTTGCAGTCCACCAGGTTGTTTTGGTGTTGATGATGGGGAAACGGAACGGGTCCGCGTGTACCCCCGGGAAGCGTGATATCAGAGGCTCCCTTGTTTTCAACGGGCGTGCCGCTTAATGCAATTGAAGCTGCTGTAAATACCAGCATTGCAGCGAATAGCAGCAGACATATTCGAATGGTCATCAATAGTCTCCGATTCAACTTTACAATTTCCACAGCTCTGATGGGTAGCAGGTTGCCACCGCCGCTGCTCAAATTCTTTTCAGATCTGCCGATTAACCGGACTCGATTTTTCCTGGTATGCAGTCAAATTCGATTTTATGGCCGGCAGCCGGTTTTCATCCGTTAGCGCGGAGAAATGCTTTTGCCTTCGCCCTCCAGTTGACACTGGGAAAAGTCGATGGGCTCGTTACAGGCGCTGCAGGTGTGCGGCCGATCAAATTCATCTGAGAATATTTCTTTGGTCTCGCCGCATTTGGGGCATTTACAGGTAAAGCTTTTAAGCGATTTAAAATTTGCGTATCCAGGGCAATGTTGTGGTGTGGATGTTGTGTCTGCCATAATTACCTCCGTTATATTCTTAATACTGTGCTAGCCAAGTTTTTTTACGATTTGGCGTCCATAGTCCTGGGCCATTTGCATTCCACCTTCGAGGGAGCTTGATTTCAGGCGCAAAGTGTCTCCGACCATATCCATTTTCAGGATGTGCTTCATGGTGTCGAAAATGCGGTCATTGGCTTCGCCACTCCAGCCAAAAGATCCGAAAGCGCCGCCGGCCTTGCCTTCAAGGTTTGCTTTTTCAGCAATAAACAAAAAGGTTTTCATGGCCTGCAGCATTTCACCGTGATAGGTAGAGGAGCCGAACGCATAGGCATCATAGCCTTCGAGATCAGCCTCACTTTTTATGGCTTTGGATTCGACCACTTCGGCCTCATGGCCGGAGAATCGAATGCCTTCTGCAATCAGATCGGCAATTTGTCGGGTTTCTCCCGTTCGGGAAGCATATACAATAAGGGTTTTGGCCATTGTTACTCTCCCGATGACGTCTTAGAGACGAGCACATTAATGATATGCGCCATCTCTGCCAGCATGAATTTATTTTTTCGGACCGGCGATTCTATCGTCCTTACCTTCTGCAGCGCAATCCGGTGTGTAGCAGGTATTGTCGACAAATTCACATTTTTCGTGGCAGGATGGGCACTCGTTGGGGTGGGCATCAGCTTCAAATGTATACCCACAATTTGAGCATTTCCAGCTGGGCATATTTGTTTCTCCTTTTAACGTTTCAGGTCACTCATCCGACCTAATCTTATTTACGCTTCAGCACCGCCAGATGGACGACGCTTGGCCATCTCACGGTCCATCATAAACAGACCGCCCTTGGCTTCACCCATCAGCTTCAACTGTTCTAAAACACCGCCAACGCTATCTTCCTCTTCGACCTGCTCGGAAACAAACCACTGCAGAAATATCTGGGAGGCATGATCACGCTCTGCATTGGCGATTTCGACCAGATCATTAATCAGGCCCGTAACCTTCTGCTCATGGGCCAGCGTATCTTCAAAGACAGTCAGGGGCGAATTCCACTCAGACGGTGGTGCCTCTATCTGTGCCAATTGAACCCGGCCGCCTCGCTGGCAGATAAAATCATAAAATTTCATGGCGTGTTCCAATTCTTCCTGTGCCTGGTAGTACATCCAGTTGGCAAAACCATCCAGATTAACGGACTTGAAATAGGCATTCATGGACAGATACAGGTAAGAAGAATAAAGCTCTGCATTCATTTGGCCGTTGAGTGCTTTTTGCATTTTATCGGTTAACATCGTTCCTATCCTTTCCAAAGACCGTGAAGATTGCAATATTCGCGGGCGGTCACATTTTCTGATGCAACCTTAAATTCGGCCTCGGGCGCATCTCCGGGGTTGAGAAACTGGCGATTGGCTTTGCCGTCTGCGATGATTTCAATCCATTCAATATAGTGTTTTTCTTCCATCGGATGCGCAACATCACCGACTTTTACCTTGACCCCGCCGTCAATTTTTTCAATCACTGGAACATGCTTTTCTTTGGCGGCATCAACTGTATTTTCAACCAGTTTTTCCATGGGTTGCCCACAGCACACGAGTTCACCCTCGCCGCCGTGCAGCACTTCAACAATGTTTCCACAGGCCTCGCATTTATAAACCTCCAGTCTTTCTGCCATTGTATCCTCCTTTTGTGTTTTATCAGGTTGGCCGGTTGGCCAGTTGAGCCCGTTGCGCCCGTTATAATAGGATAATATCTTATTCTACATTTGATTAATGGCGCCGAAACAGGCTGAGCCATGATATGACTTAAGCTTGCATATAAGGCTTAGGTTTTGTTCGCTGGCACGGCGTAAACCGTTTTGAAAACGGAGCGTACACGATAGTACGCGAGTATTTTAAAACGGTTTATAACACCACCAGCGGACAATAGATGAGTCTTATATGCAAGTTTAATAATTTTCGCCGAGCAGTTCAAAATGCGCCCGTGGATGTACGCATGCCGGGCATTCATCCGGTGCTTCGTTGCCTTCATGCAAATATCCGCAATTGCGGCAGCGCCAGACCACCGTCTGCTCCCTTTTGAAAACAGTACCGTTTTCGATGTTGGCCGCCAGCGCCAAATAGCGTTTTTCATGTTGTTTTTCGGCCACGGCTATGGCTTTAAAGATTTCAGCAATTTCTTCAAAGCCCTCTTCAATGGCAATTTTTGCGAATCCGGGATACATTTCTGTGTATTCATAATTTTCACCGCCGGCGGCCTCTTTCAGATTGTCCAATGTGGTGCCGATGACGCCGGCCGGAAAAGCTGCAGCAACTTCGACTTCACCGCCCTCCAGCAGTTTAAACAATCTTTTGGCGTGTTCTTTTTCCTGGTTGGCGGTTTCGGTAAAAATTTCTGAAATTTGCACATAGCCGTCTTTTTTAGCCTGGCTGGCAAAATAGGTGTAGCGGTTGCGTGCCTGGGATTCGCCGGTAAAGGCGGTCAGAATGTTCTTTTCGGTTTGAGTCCCCCTTAGATTTCCCATAAATATTCCTCCATCATTTGTTTTAGAATTGATACCGCAGTTGGCTGCATGGACTATGTGTTTTCCTGCCACCAGCCTTTGGTAATATGATTCTGCTTTTCTGCTTCGGCCAATTTTTTTAATTTGTAGGCCGAATCCCTTAACACCCCATAGAGGATGCCGCAACCGTTGTCTTCGCGATCGGCATCACCCTGGTCAGCCAGCGCCATCATTTCCTCCACAAGGCTCAAGGTCTTCATGATATGCATATTGCAGGGTTTCACTGAAATATCTCCTGGACTGGATTCGTAAGCACTATTTTCCCTTTAAAGGAAAATATAAAGTCGTTTCGAACTGCCCTGCCAAAAGGTTCAAATTCTGTGCCAGGAGAAAAACCCGGATCCCCTTTCCGGGCCATGCGGGCTAAATGAGCGAATATCGGAGGTTAAGCCAAAATTTACGACAATCTTGGACCGGTTAAGCGCTCAGGTATCTGATATCATTGCGATACATGTGATGATCATGATTTAGCGGAATATCAATGTGTTGCAAAGATAATGTCTGGATATCATAATAAAAATAACATTGCAATACGGTCTCAGGATAATTTTTGAAACATAAATGTCTCATAAGACAGGTAGGACGATTGCGGATTAAAGGTCCGCCCGCCGCGTCTTTGCAGACGACGACAGGCGGTTTAAAAAAAAAGGATGCGAGGTCGCTTTGAACGTAATGTGCGTTTCGATCGAGATTGCGTCAGGCCGCAACAACTTGTCTGCGGTCCAGAATCTGACCACGTGTACTGATGACCACCTGTTCCATGGGAATAGTCACACCCGACATTTCCATCCCTTTTTTGACAATCATGGGAAGGCCGCCGCAGCATGGCACTTCCATGACGACGGTGGTGATGCTTTTGACACCGGATTCTTTGCAGATCTGAGCAAATTTCTCGATGTAATATTCCGCATTATCCAGCTTGGGGCAACCCATCAGCACGGCTTTGCCTTTAATGAAATCACGGTGCACAGTGGGAAATGCCACCGGGACGCAATCTGCCAGAACCAGCAAATTGGCACCCTTGAGAAAGGGAGCTGTCGGTGGGACCAGCATGATTTGAACCGGCCAGTGAGAAAGGGCGGATTGTTCTAAATCGGCTGCCTCCGAGGCAGATAAATCCGCCCGGGGTGGTGCGGTGGCTGCCGGCTCGGTTGTCCCGAATGATTGCAGCCTGGCGGACGGGCATCCACCTGAAAAAGCCGGTGCCTGCTCATTGGGCGCTTCTTGCTTCTTTTTCTCCAACAGCTCCTCAACGGCTTCTTCATCGAATTCATCTGCTTCGCGCTCGATGATTTTAAGCGCACCCATGGGACATTCTCCCAGACAGGCGCCCAGTCCATCACAATACATATCGGCAATGACACGGGCTTTGCCGTCTATAATTTCCAGCGCGCCTTCGGCACAGGACGGCACACAGTTGCCGCATCCATCACAGAGTTCCTCATCGATTTCGATAATTTTACGTACGGTTTTCATGGGTTGCTCCTCTTATTTTTATTGACAAAATGGGTTTGGTTTTAGCTTATGGCATCCATCAGCAAATGACGGTCTGTGATACTATCGATTCTATTGCAGAAAGCTTTTCTTCTGTTATCCACCCAGCAACTTTTCTCTGGCCACTTCACGCCCGCTGTCGGTAAGAAATGAGCGCTCAATAAGGGCCTCTATTTCCGCTTCAGAGCGGGGTGCCTTTTTTTGCTTTTCATCCAGATTCTCCAGCAGGTCGGCATCGTAAACCACTTTAAAATTCAGGCTGTCATCCGGCTGTGGGTGATGATGGTGCGCGATAATATCACAAACTTCTTCGATCAATTCTTCTCTGGCACCCAGCTTTTCCAGTATCGATCTGGCAATGGGTGGGCCTTCTGCTTCCTGAAACTCTGCTGCCGTGCTACCGTGTTTTCTTTCCGCTTCATGGATGCCGATGTCATGTAAATAGGCTGCCGGCAATATGACGGCCAAGCTGGCTTTTTCCTTTTTGCCGATCTGCTCGGCATAGCGGGCCACGCGACCGGCATGGGCAATGCGCTTAAAATCGGTTTTAAAATACCGCTTCATTTCAACGGCCACGCGATCTTTGAGCAGATCTTCCTTTTGGGCAATGAGCTCCGGTGGCAGATCCCCGATACATTGATCGGCATATTGACAGTAAGCCGCGCAGCCAAAATCCATTTCCGGATTCACGAACCGGTGGCCGCATTTTTCACATTTGCGGGTAGTGTCGTCTTTGAAAAACTCAACGGTGGCATTGCATTTTGGGCATTTGGTTTCGAAAATAGCGCCCGGTTTCCAGTACATGGTATCTTGTCCAGGGCATTTCATGGTGTTTTCCCTTTGCTCAAGCTCATTTCGGCTTTGGAATGATGGTTTCGCTAAAGGCCATTTTGCGTAAACGATAAAATATTAGCGTACCGATGACATTGACTTAAATCAAGATGACAAAAATAATTCCGAAAACAAGTTAAACGATTAAAGCCCATCTGACCTTGACATAGATCAAAAATGGATGCAAAAGAAGATATGGAAAATTTTTTAAACCTGATCTCGGCGATCCCCCTATTTAACGGACTGCCCTCCGAGCAGTTAGACGCCATTCGTCGCATCGCCATCGAAAAGCGCTATAACAAAGGCCAGACCATATTCTCAGAAGGTGATAAAACGACGGGATTCTTCGTGATTGTTGAGGGTCGGGTCAAAATCTACAAGGTTTCATCAGAAGGCAAAGAACAGATCCTGCACATTTTTGAGGCCGGACAGTCATTTGGAGAAGTAACGGTTTTTACCGGGCAGCAAATGCCGGCCAATGCCCAAACCCTCGCCAAAACGCATCTTCTTCTTTTCGCAAAAAATGCATTTGTCGACCTGGTGTCATCCAATCCGTCACTGGCCCTGAATTTGCTGGGGATTATGTCAAAAAAGTTACGACAATTTGCCGCCCAAATCGAAAACCTATCTCTTAAGGAAATCCCGGCGCGTCTGGCCTCATACCTGGTTTATCTTTCAGAAGAGCAGGGTACCGAGGACACAGTCGTTTTAAATATCTCCAAAGGCCAGTTGGCCAGTCTTCTGGGCACAATTCCCGAAACGTTATCTCGCATTTTCGCCAAACTATCGGGGCAAAATTTAATTCGCGTCGAAGGTCCAAAAATTATATTTATGGACCGCGATGGCATTGAAGGCCTGGCCGAACACCCCAAGGATTATGAATAAACAGTTTTCGGCCACAGCGCCGCAGAATGCCTTAATCGTGCATTCTCATCATTGAAAGGCATTGATTGTCAAACACGTCTAACGGTCCTGGGCAACAAGGT
>JASFIV010000103.1:0-14144 GCA_050122475.1 Desulfobacterales bacterium
CGCGAGCAGTTCGGAAAAGGCAAAGGGTTTCACCAGATAATCATCGCTGCCGGTTTTCAGCCCTTTGACCCGATCATCGACGGATCTTTTGGCACTTAAAATCAGCACCGGAGTATTGATATTATTTTTGCGAACCTCTTCGATCAGTGTTAAGCCGTCAACCTTGGGCAGCATCAGATCCACCACCGCAATGTCATAAGGCTCGGTCAACGCCAGATGCAGACCATCTTCGCCATTAGCGGCGTGATCAACCGCAAAGCCGGCTTCTCTGAGGCCATTGGTCACAAACTGGGCGATTTTGACGTCGTCTTCTACGAGTAGTAAGCGCATGATGGTATTTTATATCATCAATAAATTAAGGGTTGGTTATTCGAAGATTACCATATCGTAATCTAAAAGCTATCTTAAAGTTGTTGGTTGAGCCCGTTGCCCGTTTGCCCGTTAGCCGGTAAAAAAAAATAAGATTCGAAAGTATTCCGATTTAAACGGGCACAACCGACTAAACCGGCCAACCCAGTTGGGCGATCACCAATTTTTGAGATAGGCTTTTTAAAATTGAAAGACCAACTGAACTTGATACATATTCTGCGAGTTCGTAGCCTCGCTGTCTTCTTCTTTTTCATATCGGGAATGTCGATATTCAAACAGCAGCGTGGCTTCGGTTAAAAAAAAGACATCGAACAACTCTAACAATGAATAGCTGAATCCGGTAACGATGCGATAATCCAAAACTTCATCCTGCTCACCGCTGGTGTCATCGCTGAAGTCTTCAAACCGCGTTGCCAGCACCAATGAATCAAATGGTGTAAAGGCCAGGCCCACAACCGCGGCATTCTCCTTGTTTTCTTCCTCGTTTTCGCCGAGCTCCCGCTCAAGAGCGGTAATATATTCTGCATCCAGGATAAACTTCCAGTGTTGAAGCGAAAACGCACCGCCAATGGACCGGTTGCGGTCGCCATCGCCGGGTTCGCTTTGATAAGACGCGCTCAGCGTCAGGAGATCTTCGATCGGCTCAACGGTTGCACTGGCGATGAAGGATCTGAAATTATCTTCTTTCTGGCGACCGGACCTCCAATCATGGGTATCTTCATTTTGCAAATTTTCAATAACCTGCGGTCGGCGGTAGACCGAAAAGGAGACGTCCAGCCCGTAAAAGTCGGGATTGAAACCGATGATAGCCCCCCAGTCGTCGATCTCATAAACATCTTCGGTAACGGTGCCCTCTATCAGATG
This sequence comes from Desulfobacterales bacterium, assembly GCA_050122475.1. Taxonomy (GTDB): domain Bacteria; phylum Desulfobacterota; class Desulfobacteria; order Desulfobacterales; family JAHEIW01; genus JAHEIW01. The sequence goes on from JASFIV010000103.1 coordinate 1,234, forward strand.
ATCTTCAAAAACGCCGAAGGGCATCACGGTTTTGCCACCCACAAGGTATAGGGGCACTTGCGGGCTTTTGACCGTGGCAATGGCCTCATCCAGGCGCACTCTTCCACTATCACCCTGTTCGCCAACATCCTCGGCATTGACCACGACTTTGGCCTTGCTCCACTCGTTGAAAAAAGCCCGGAGTCTTAATTCCGCCGTGCTCATAAAAAAATCAGAGCTGCTATCGCTATTTTCGTCATCAACATCTTTGGTGTCGAGATATTTATAGTTCAGCTCGACAGCACCATTGAGCCGGACTTTATCACCGACGAGCGGTTGGATTTGTTGATTAAGCCAGCTAAGCTCTTGCTCTTCTTCATCTTCAACCAATTTCAACTCTTGTTTAACGGCCTGGTCTTCAGCCCTGGCCGGACCATTCGGCCACAAAACGAGAAACAGGGCAAGCGACAGCACAAGCCCGTCGAAAGCTTTATGGATGGCAAAGCCTGACCGATTTGCTCTTTTAATCAAAATGCTAACCCGGAGATCACAAGACATTCAACTTAAACAATAAACCCTTTTCGGATCATTATCATCATCAACGCATAGCAGACGAAAGAATCTAGCGCCGCTGTCTGATGGGTCCCGGTTGGCTGGATACAGCCATTTTTTTAGATTATTTACAATTAATTAGGTGGCTTAAAGGGTATCGGAACAACATTATCGCAAGCTTATGCGTACATTATCATTTGGTAATCTAATTTTTGCAATGCCAATCCGATTTTTGTGGGGTAAGAAGTTTAATTTTATGATAATCTTTCGCCAAAGACCGCCAGCGCAGGTTGGCTGATAGAAGGATCATCGTAATTTAAGAATTGTCCGCTGAATTCCCGGGGAGCGTGAAGCGCCAGCCAGGCAAGCGAGCGCCCCGGCACTTCCGGTTTTTCAAGTTGATCGTTCGCCTTGAGGTTTTGATAGTACGCCAATTGTTCGGCGGACATCACCCCGGCACCTTTTTGCCGGATGGTATCCTGCATTCGGGTATCGACGACACCCGGTCTCACAGCCACTACCGTCACCCGTGGTTCTTCGGCCGCCAACACCCGGCTGAAATGATTCAGTGCTGCTTTGGCCGCACAATAAGCGCTGGCGTTTTCGATACTGATGGTGGCCGCACCACTGCTGACATTAACGATCCGACCGCTTTGCTCGCGCAGTTCGGCGATGGCCGCCCGGATCAGATAAAACGGACCCAGTAAATTGACGGCAATGTTATATTGCCAGTGGTCAACGTCGCTGCCGCCGACCGGGGCAAGGGGTTCAACCATACCGGCATTGTTGACCACCGCATCCAGCCGCCCGAAGCGCTCCAGGGTTTTGGTGACCGCAATCAGGCAGGTGCCGGCATCGGAAACATCGCCTTCACAAATCAGAGCAGCGCCGCCCAGTTGCTGCACGTCTTTGGCGACTGCCTCCAGCGCATCGGCCGAGCGTGCAAATAACGTGACCGCTGCGCCAGCTTTGGCCAGCCAGCGCGCCGTAGCCGCTCCTAAGCCGCGGGACGCACCGCTTACGATAACAACCGGTTTTTCAGGCATCTAAAAGTCTCGGTGTTTGGTGGCAAAGCATGCAAAAGGAACCCTTTTTCATTTCGCTTTATCCCAGAGCGCGACCACATTTTGGGCATCTCTTTTTCCGATCGCATGTTTCATGAATTCCTTCATCAATACGGATTGCATGGCCTCGGTTGACATCTGCAACCATGGCTTTTTATCTCTAAAAATTTGAGGGGACCATCTGCGGGGCGGCCGATAGTCTCGGCCGTAATGGTTTTCCAAGATCGTGAGATAGGTTTTCATACTGGCTCTAAGCTCATTTTCAGATAAGGCTTTTATTTTAGAGAAAGTGTCGCTGAGCACATCGATGCCCGGCAGGGAAGGATGCTCCATTATTTCTTTAAATGATTTTTCAAAACGCTTTATGCCGTTGTGGATATGGTGTCTTTTGACGACGTTGATTTTGGACCAGCCGGCCTGAACCCACTTAAATACCCCGCAGCGCAGCAAAGGCGCCGCGGGATCCATTTCGATGTATAGGTTAATGCCGTAGGAATCATACATGCGGGATTTTATCCAGCCCAGCCCGGGAACCGTCAGTCCCGGCTTGCCCGAATAAAAATAATCCCAGTTGTCGTCCGAGCCCAGGACATAGCCTTTCTTGCCCACATCTGATGTGCCTGTTTGCCTGGATATCGATAAAAGCACTTTGCGGTCGTTGTCTTTGAATAGTATCAGGGTGCGATACAGCTGATAGCGGTAGTAAGCGCCGGAGAACACATCCGGTGTGTTTTCAATGGTTTCGATCCCTTTGACAATTATGGGTGCCTCCAGGTTATCGACCGTACCCCATAGTGTCGGCAACTGGCTGTCGGAACCCTGTACCTGGTCCCAGTGCGATAGCCGGGTGGACGAAGGCGACGTTAAATATCCTGGGAAATTGGGATTGAAAGAATATTTGAGTATATGATCAAAATGTTGCCGGATATCAAAGTCCATATACGCCGAGGAAGACCCGAGTTTGGTGTCCACATAATACAGCGCCTCCGCGTCCTTGGGACTTTTTACATAATCAAGTATTTTTTTTAATTTAGCGGGTTGAAAGGATTGATGCTTTGCCGGATCCGCCAGATCCAGCAGATACATCAAACCCGGCGAAAGGCTCTCGGGAACCGGTTTTTCGGTCAAGGTTTCGGCACCGGAGACAGAAGCAGTCTGGAGCATAAAAACCAGCATGATCAATGCGCATCCGCAACCCATTTTCTGCAGTGATGTCATTTTTACTATTGAGCCTCGTGTGAACAAAAGGATAAAACCCTTGTTGCAATATGGAAAAATCGGAAAAAAATTTTGTTTCTGGAGTAAGAGTCATTACTTTATCCTAAATTGACAGTTTCAAATTTAAGGAATAAGTAAACGCGGTTATCTGGAAAAGTCCAGTTGAATACGGCTGAAATATTTCACCACGAAGAACACGAAGATCACAAAGGGAAAACACATAGTTTTAATTTTGTCATTTCGTGTTCTTCGTGCCCTTCGTGGTTATGGTTGCCTTAGTTGAACTTTCTGGATAGCCGTATAATAAAATTAAGTAAATTAACGATTCTTTGCTCATCAAACCCGTATTTCATATATGAAAGGTCACAAAAATGAAAGTTAAAATTGATTATGACCTGTGCATGGGCGATCGCAACTGCAACAAGTTGTGCCCGCAAGTCTTTGATTACGATGTCGATCAGCTGCAGGCTAGAATTATCGTTGACGAGGTCCCCGAACAATATCAGAATCTGGTCCGACAGGCAGCCGACGAATGCGCTCCCGGGGCAATCATCGTCGTAGAATAGTCGCTTCGCTTTCGCCAAAAAATTCGGAACACATTCAAGAATACTAAAACCTCTGGCAATATTGTCAACTTTGAAACCAATGAAAATGAAATCGATTCGGGTCACAGGCGCCCGTCAGCACAATCTGAAAAACCTAAATATCGACATTCCCCTCAATCGGATTACGGTGGTTACCGGCGTCAGCGGCTCCGGCAAATCGTCTCTGGCTTTTGATACCCTTTACGCTGAAGGCCAGCGCCGCTATGTGGAAACGTTTTCACCCTATGCGCGACAATTTATGGACCGCATGGATCGCCCGCAGGTGGAAAAAATCGAAGGCATCCCGCCGGCTATTGCCATTGACCGCAAAGACCCGGTGCGAACCTCGCGCTCGACGGTTGGCACCATGACCGAAATCACCGATTACGTCAAACTGCTGTACGCCCGCCTGGGGGAGCTACATTGTCGATCGTGCGGCCAGCCGGTCAAACCCGAGACACCGGCGCACGTATGGGATTTTCTAAAAAGCCAGTCGGAAGGCGCCCAGATCGTTATCACCTTTCCGTATCGATTGGAAGGATCTCCGATTAAAGAGGTACGCCGGTTTCTGATGCAAATGGGTTTTGATCGTCTTTACCTTCAGGGTCGCATCACCCACCTGGATGAATGGCAGCCGACACCACATCAAAACGTCATTCCGGTTCTGGCAGACCGTGTGATTCTGCGTGCTCGGGATCGAGAGCGCATCCTGGATTCCCTCGAATTGGCCTACCGCTTTGGTGGCGGGCAATTGGATGTCTGGTTGCCGCCTGACGGCCACAAGGCCTTCAGCAACCAGTTGCAATGCCCCCGATGCAGCATCACTTACCATCCGCCGCTGCCGAATCTTTTTTCGTTTAACAGCCCGCTGGGGGCCTGCGATACCTGTCGGGGCTTCGGGCGGACCATCGGCATCGACCTCGATCTGATTATTCCGGATCCCTCCCGCTCACTGGCCGAAGGCGCCATAAAGCCTTTTGGTTCAGCAAAAGACGGACGCATGGAATACGATGATTTAGTGGACTTTTGCCGGCGTCGTAGGATTTCCACCCGGATCCCATTTAAGCGCTTAAAAGCGGCCGATAAAAAGGCCATTATCGAAGGCACCCCCAGCTACTATGGCGTGAAAGGCCTGTTTCGCTGGCTTGAAAGCCGAACCTATAAAATGCCGGTGCGGGTCTTTCTGTCACGCTACCGCAGCTATGATATCTGCCCGGACTGCAACGGGACACGCTTCAAAGACGAAACCCTGCTGTACCGGCTCGCTGGCCGCACCATCGACAGCGTCTATCAATCCAATGTGCTGCAGGCCCTTGATTTTTTTGACCGCCTGACACTTCCACGCGGGGACGAAGCCGGCCGGCTGGTGCGCGATGAAGTCCGCAGCCGCCTGACCTATCTGAAGGATGTCGGTCTGGGGTATTTGACCCTTGACCGCCAATCCCGCACCCTGTCCGGTGGCGAAGTTCAGCGGGTGGCCCTGGCCTCGGCTCTGGGATCTTCGCTGGTCAATACCCTTTACGTATTGGATGAGCCCAGCATCGGCCTGCATCCACGTGACAACCATCGGCTGATTCGAATTTTAAAAGGGCTGCGCAACCTGTCCAATACGGTCGTTGTCGTCGAGCATGATCCTGAAATTATCCGCGAAAGCGATTATCTGCTGGATCTGGGACCCCGGGCCGGTGAAAAAGGCGGCGAGGTCATGTATTTTGGCCCCACCGCCAATGTTAACGGCTCGCTGACCGGCCAGTACCTGAAGGGTGAACGCCGGATCGAGCTGGGCACCAAACAGCGAAGCCCTCAAAAAAACCGCTGGATGACGATCAAAAAAGCAGCCGAAAATAATTTAAAAAGCATCGATGTTCACATACCCCTGGGGCTGTTTGTCTGCCTGACCGGCGTTTCCGGATCCGGCAAATCCACTTTGGCTGAGGAAATCCTCTACAAAGCCGCCAAGCGCGCCCTGGGCGATCCCCAGGACCGACCCGGCCGGCATCAGAAAATTACCGGAATCGGCCACATCGATGATGTGGTTCTGATCGACCAGCGCGCCATCGGCCGCACCCCGCGGGCCAATGCGCTGACCTACACCAAGGCTCTTGATCCTATTCGCAAACTGCTGGCCGCCACCGATGCGGCCCGCGCCAAGCGCTTCGGGCCGGGCTATTTTTCTTTTAACGTCGATGGTGGACGCTGTGAGACCTGCAAAGGCGATGGCTTCGAAAAGGTCGAGATGCAGTTTCTGTCGGATGTGTTCATCACCTGCCCCGACTGCCGGGGCCGGCGCTTCAAGGAAGCGGTTCTGCAAATCACCTATCAGGGTAAGAATATCAACGATATTCTCAATCTGACGGTTAGCCAGGCCCTGGAATTTTTTGATGATCAACCCAAAATTGTGACCGCCCTGCGACCGCTGGCCGATGTCGGTCTGAGCTATCTGCGCCTGGGCCAGCCCATCAACACCCTGTCCGGCGGTGAAGCCCAGCGCCTGAAACTTTCGCGCCATTTAACGTCCAACGGCAAGAAAGCCGAGCATCGCCTGTTTATATTTGATGAGCCCACCACCGGCTTGCATTTTGACGACATCGGCAAACTACTCGCAGCCTTGCAGCGCCTGGTGGATGGCGGCAATACGGTTCTGGTTATCGAACACAATATGGATGTGGTTAAGACCGCCGACTGGGTTATCGATCTGGGGCCCGAGGGCGGCGATGACGGAGGTCGGCTGGTATCCAGCGGCACGCCCCGCCAAATTGCCCGCAACAGCGACTCACACACCGGACGGTTTTTAAAAGCCTATCTGGATGGCAAGGGACGGTTAAAACGCCCTGAATCGGGCCGACCATCGGGGATTGCCGATCCGATGACCGGATTCGGGACCTCAGCGGCATCGGACCAAATTGCCTTAAAAGGCGCCCGGGAGCACAATTTAAAAAACATCAACCTGACCGTTCCCCAGAACGAGCTGGTGGTGCTCAGCGGGGTTTCGGGATCGGGCAAATCCACCCTGGCTTTCGATATTCTGTTTGCCGAGGGGCAGCGCCGCTACCTGGAAAGCCTCGCGCCCTATGTTCGCCAGTACATGAAAATACTCGAACGTCCGGATGTGGACCTGGTCACCGGTCTGGCGCCGACAGTCGCCATCGAGCAGCGCATCAGCCATTCCAGCCGCCGCTCGACGGTGGCCACCCTTACCGAAATCTATCATTTCCTCAGGCTGTTGTTCAGCAAATTGGGCCATCAGCATTGCCCGGGATGCGATCGGCAGCTGACAGCGCAAAGCCAGGACGCCATCGTCAAGCAACTGCGCAAACGGTATGCCCGCAAGCCGGCCACCGTTCTGGCCACCCAGGTTTTCGGGCGTAAGGGCTTTCACAAGGAAGTGCTGGCCCGGGCGTTGAAAAAAGGATTTAAAAAGGCCCGCATCGATGGCCGTATGACCCCTCTCAAGGAAGGTATGGCTTTGAGCCGCTATCACGAGCACACCATCGAGCTGGTGGTCGGGCAGCTGCCGTCCAAAAACCTGGCGTCACTGGTGGATCAGGCGCTTAAAATTGGCAGGGGCAGCCTCACACTTTTGGACCGTCACGGACACGAGGAAATTTTCAGCCTTTCCGGAACCTGCCCGACCTGCGGCATCAGTCTGGAGCCGCTCGATCCGCGGCTGTTTTCCTTTAACAGCACGCAGGGTGCCTGCCCGGATTGCGGCGGGCTGGGTGTGACCGGCATGGTGGAAATCGATGATGATGCAGAACCCATCGAAGCCACGGTTTGTACTGCATGCGACGGCAGCCGCCTCAAACCCCAGGCCCGGGCGGTTAAGGTTGGCGGCCATTCCATCTGGGATCTGGTGCAAAAACCGGCGCGGGATACATTTAAGGCCATCAAAAAATTAAAGTTCCCCGGGTCGCAAAAGCCGATCGCCGAGCCGGTGGTCGGCGAAATCCTGACCCGGCTGTCTTTGCTCAATCAGCTTGGCCTGTCCTATCTGTCGCTATCACGCAGCGGCGATACCCTGTCCGGCGGCGAAGCCCAGCGGGTTCGCCTGGCCGCCCAACTGGGCTCCAATCTGACCGGGGTTTGCTATATTCTGGATGAGCCCACCATCGGCCTGCATGCCCGGGATAACGGCATCCTGATCGATGCCCTCAAAACCCTGCGGGATCGGGGCAACACCATTCTGGTGGTCGAACACGACGAGGAAACCATTCGGGCGGCTGATACGATCATCGATCTGGGACCCGGCGCCGGGCAGGATGGCGGCAGGGTTGTGGCCTCCGGCGGATTGAAGCAATTGAAAAAAGCGAAATCTTCGATTACGGGTGCATTAATTGACGGCCATCCCAAAAGGATTTCTTCGCGACTCAGGCCCTACCGCACGGCCAAGAAATTAAAGGTCCAGGGCGCGCAAACCAACAACCTCAAAAAAATCAGCACGAATTTGCCCATAGGTCGCTTGATCTGCATAACCGGCGTTTCCGGGTCGGGCAAATCCTCTTTACTTAAAGAAACGCTGTACAAGGGTCTGCGCAACCGCCTGCAAAAAAAGAAATATCCGGCCGGTAAATGCAAAGACATTAAAGGCTGGCAACAGATTCAGCGGGTTCTTGAGGTGGATCACAGCCCCATCGGCCGCACGCCGCGCTCGGTCCCGGCATCCTATGTCGGCTTTTTAGGCGATATTCGCAAATTGCTTGCAATGACGCCGGCTGCCAGAGCCCGGGGTTATAAACCCGGCCGCTTTTCTTTTAACGTGGCCGAAGGCCGCTGCGATGCCTGCAAGGGGCAGGGGCGGCCCAAAGTGGAGATGAGTTTTTTACCGGACGTTTACGTGCCCTGCGACGTCTGCCGCGGCAAGCGCTATAACAAGGAAACCCTGGCCGTTCTGTACAAGGGAAAAAATATGGCCGAGGTTCTGGAAATGACATTTGCCGAGGCTGTGCGGTTCTTTTCAGCCGTACCCCCCATTCGACGCGCCGTGCAGTTTGTGTGTGATGTCGGGCTGGGCTATCTGTGCCTGGGACAACCCAGCCCCACCCTGTCGGGCGGAGAAGCCCAGCGCATCAAGCTGGCCAAGCAGCTGGTGAAGCGCACAAACGGGCACACCCTCTACATCTTAGATGAGCCGACCACCGGTTTGCATCTGGCCGACATTCAACGTCTGATCGGCGTTTTGCAGGCCCTGGTTGATGAGGGCAACACCGTGGCCATTATTGAGCACAACATGGAGATCATTAAGGAAGCCGATTACATCATCGATCTGGGACCCGAAGGCGGCAATGACGGCGGCCGTGTGGTGGCCGTCGGCTCTCCGCCTGAGCTTCTTAAATATACGGGCAAGTCTCATACGGCGAGGTACTTCAAAAATTACCTAAAGGGCTAATCAATTGCGGATTTTGGATTGCGGATTTTTAATTACTTGCAGATTCACGTAGACGTGCTCAGAAATTTATTTGTAAAGATGTGTCGTTTTTCGGCCTGGTGTGCAGTTTAGAGGCCCTGACGTGCTGTTTTCCGGTCTGACCTGCTTGTCCGGCATAGCTTGATAGAGCGACGCCGGATCGTTTTCCGGCTTAATGTGTCATATAAAGGTTCAAGGGCTCCCGCCGTCGCCTTCCAGGCTATGGCGCGGCAAGCAGGGTTGAAAGGTTCAGGGTTCAGAGGTTGGCTAACAGAGGTCAGGTGAATGTAATTGAAAGGTGGAAACGATGAAAAAACTGAAGCTGGCGGTTGTTCAGTTTGCGCCCGAATTCGGCGACAAGCAGACAAATTTTGACCGCATGCAACAACTGGTGGAAAAGGTCACGGCCGATATCATTGTCTTTCCCGAACTGTGCACCACCGGTTATTTTTTTCTTGCCCGGGAAGAAATCGACCGGGTGGCCGAGACCGCCGACGGTGAAAGCGGCGATTTTTTTCGTGACATGGCGCAGAAAAAAAACGCCGTTGTGGTGGCCGGATTTGCCGAACGGCATCAAAAAAACTTTTACAATTCATGTTTTGTCGTCGTTCCGGAAGCCAAAGAACCATCTGTCTACCGCAAAACCCATCTTTTTTACAAAGAAAACGATTGTTTTGATCACGGCGACACCGGCTTTATCGTGGTAGCAGATAAAAAGCGCGATGTCCGCATCGGGCCGATGGTATGCTACGATTGGCGCTTTCCTGAATCGGCCCGTGTGCTGACCCTGCTGGGTGCCGATGTAATTGTCTGCCCGGCTAATTTGATCACCGAAGCCTGGCAAAAAGTGATGCCTGCCCGAGCCATCGAAAACAATGTTTATCTGGCGGTGGCCAATCGGACCGGTGTTGAACGAAGAAATGACGAGGAATTGAGATTCAAAGGCCGTTCCGTCATTTATGATTTCAATGGTCGGGAATTGGCTCAGGCCGGAAGCCATGAAGACACAGTTCTGGCAGCAGGGATCACACCGGCACAGACACGTGATAAATCCTTCAATCCCATCAATAATGTTTTGACCGACAGACAGCCGCAGCACTATAAACCGCTGATACAATTTGTAAAATAGAGTATAGCCTGGTATAATGTAAAGGTTGAGCCCGTTGCCGGTTGGCCCGTTGTCCGGTTCAAAAATAAAATCTGACTCTTTCCTTTTAAACGGGCTCAACTGGCTTAACGGAACAACGCGCTCAACCGACCAGGAGAACATATGGCGAAGAAATTTGAGGTAAAGGCATCCGATTTAAGGTTGATTTGCGACCCGAAGATCTTCAAGTTTAAAAACACATCCGAGGTCAAGCCCCTGGATACGGTGATCGGACAGGAGCGTGCGGTGAAGGCCATTGACTTCGGCCTGAACATGGAAGATCCCGGCTACCATATTTTTGTGACCGGATTGGCCAGCACCGGAAAATCAACGATTGTCAGAGATCTGGTCAACAAGCACGCCAAACACTTACCCACCCCCAATGACCTGTGCCTGGTCAATAATTTCAAGGATGAGTTCCGCCCCAAAGCCATCGCGGTGCCACCCGGAACCGCCATTCAATTCAGCAAAAAGATGAAACGGGCCATTGAAGGCTTAAAAAAAGAGTTGCCTCAAGTATTTGAAGACGATGCGTATTTAAAAAAATTATCCAAATTAAAAAATACATTTGCTCAACAGCAGCATGCGCTTTTTGAACAGTTGGAAGCCTATGCTGCTGAAAAAAGCCTGTATATCGAGCAAACCGAAGACGATTTTCAAACCATCCCCGTGGTCGAAGGTCAACCGATTACGCCCGAAGAATTTAGTGCCCTGCCGGCCATGACCAGGGCTAAAATAGAAGAAAATCTAAGGCTCGTCCAGGCTGAAATCGAAGCCACCGCCGTGGAGATGGACAAAAATAACCTCGCTTTGCATGCCGATATCGAAAAGCTGATGGATACCTATGCGCTGTCTGTGGTCAAAAAGCGGTTAGATCCGATGCGCAAAGAATTCAAAGCCTGCGATGACATTGTCGCGTACCTGAATACCGTTCAGGAGCATATCGTCGAAAATTTCAATTTGTTTATTCCGCCCAATAAAAGTGAAGCACCGCCGCCGGAACAGGCACCGCGCAATGCGAACGCTTCTTTTCAGCAATATGAAGTCAATGTACTGGTGGATCAGGAATCCACCAAGGGTGCGCCGGTGATTTTCGAAACCAACCCGACATTTTATAATGTTTTTGGTCGCATCGAAAAACGCGCGTTCATGGGCACCATCAACACGGATTTTACAATGGTGCAGGCCGGCTCTTTGCTGAGTGCCAACGGCGGCTTTTTGATCATGGAAATCGATTCGGTGATGATGAATCCCTACGTCTGGGAAGCGCTGAAAAGAACGTTGCGCACCAAATGCCTGCAAATCGAAGACATCCCGGAAGAAACCGGTTTCGGCACCACTTCCCTTAAGCCGGAGCCCATACCGCTGGATGTGAAGGTCATCCTGCTGGGCAGCTATGACATCTTTGAAATCATTCAAAGCGAAGACCCGCGGTTCAATAAAATATTCAAAGTGCGGGCCGATTTTGATTCGGAAGTCGATCGCACCCCCCGCACCATCCAGCAGTATGCCCGTTTTATCGCCCGGGTCTGCCGGGAGGAAAACCTGCAGCCCTTTACCCCCAGAGGCGTAGCCCTCATGGTGGAGTACGGCGAAAAATATGTCTCCAACAAGCATAAGCTGTCCATTCGATTCGGTCCCATCCTCGGTATTCTCAAGGAAGCAGATTATTGGGCCCGTAAGAGCAACGCCCGCCAGGTAACGGACAAGCATGTCATTAAAGCCTTCAACGATCACCGCTTCCGTCACAATCTGTATGAGCACAAAATGCATGAATCCTACCTGGACAACACCATTATGATCGATGTGAAGGGCTCCGTGATCGGGCAGGTCAATGCCCTGGCGGTTTACCAGGTTGGCGAATTCGCATTCGGCCGACCGGCGCGTATCACAGCCGAAACCTATATGGGAAAACAGGGGGTTGTGAATATCGAGCGCGAAGCCGAGCTCAGCGGCAGCACCCACGACAAGGGTGTGTTGATCCTATCCGGATATCTGGGACGCACCTTCGCCCAGCAGCACCCGCTCAGCCTGTCGATCAGCATCACCTTTGAACAAAGCTATTTCGGCATCGACGGCGACAGCGCCTCATCCACCGAGCTGTATGCCATTATCTCCAGTCTGGCAGGCATACCCATCAAGCAGGGCATTGCGGTGACAGGATCGGTCAATCAAAAAGGGAAAATACAGGCCATCGGCGACGTCAACCAGAAGGTGGAGGGCTTTTTTGAAGTTTGCAAGGAAAAAGGCATCACCGGCCAGCAGGGGGTTATCATACCGGCGGCCAACATTCAGAACTTGATGCTCAAGAAGGAAGTGGTGGATGCCGTCAAGAAAAAGCAATTCCATATCTACAGGGTTTCCACGGTTGAAGATGGCATCGAGATTCTGACCGGCGTTCCGGCCGGCAAGCCCAACAAAAAGGGTATTTATCCTGAGGGAACCGTGTACGGCGCGGTTCAACGAAAACTCAAGGCGTATATCAAGCAATCCGAAAAACTCAAAAAAGAAATTGAAGACGAAGCAGAATAATTATCTCTCAAATTAGAGTCGCACACCCAAACCCTGCCTCAAACAGACCACAAATTCCAAAAATTCAGATTCCATTTGCATATCCAATATATCATTACAATCACCAAATGATGTAATCAGGCACGCTATCCACAAATAATTTTGGCTGAAAAATGAGTGTATTCGCCATGGCTAATCTACAAAATTAAAATTGGGTGAAAATTAGGATGGACGATATGACATCATAACAGGTTTTTAAGCCCAAAATTTTCAATAATTTAGATTTCTCGACGGCTTTATTTAAACTTGCCTTCCGCAGCTTGACAGTTGACCTGTTTATGGACTATATTTAGTCCATACTCGAGAACGGAGGTATCAAATGAAACTGTCAAGCCAGGTCAAGCCCATCAGTTACTTGAAAGCCCATGCTGCCGAAATCGTGAGAAACCTTG
>JASFIV010000104.1:0-14125 GCA_050122475.1 Desulfobacterales bacterium
AATTCGTGCACATCACCGGCCGCCAGTTTTTCACAGTCTTCCCGCATGGTCGCCAGCAGATCCATGACGATCTCGAGGTTCTTGGAGGTCGTCTGGTAGTAGGTGGCGGTTCCGGCACCGTATTCATGGGTGGCCTTCATCAGCCGGTACATCATACCGTTGGGTTTGAGGTAGTTGGGGTTGATGTCATCGGCGGTGGTGTAGCTGCAATGCTCCAGATAGGTTCGCACCGGTTTGTAGACAATGTCGACCAGTTCATCGGCCGACACGCTGAGGGCCGGTGAATAGTCGGCATGATCCTTGGCATAGCGAACCATTTCTTTGACTGCCATGCGTCCCTCGGCATGGGAGCCGGAGGAGAATTTATGACCAGAGCAGCCCACGCCGTCACCGGCGGTGAACAGGCCGTTGACGGTGGTCATGCGGTTGTAAACCTTGCCGTTGTCGGCCTTGATCTTGTAGGCATCCGGTACCCAGTCGTAATCCGGGCCGGAGGTCCACAGTCCGCAGCAGCCGGAGTGTGATCCGAGCAGATACGGCTCGGTGGGCATAACCTCGGAATTTTTCTTTTCCGGTTCGGTATCGGTGGCGCACCACAGATTGGCCTGACCGCAGGTCATATCCAAAAAGTCTTCCCAGGCTTCGGATTCAAGATGCTTGAGCTCTTTTTTATCCATGGTCTTGCCGAGTTCGGCCAGAGCGGAGACGGTATCCATGATAATGGGCCCGCGGCCTTCTTTCATCTCAAAGAGCATCAGGTGGTTTCGCAGGCAGGTTGGTGTAATGGCTGCGGTTCCGTAAGGTGCATATTTTTCCAGCTCGGCTTTGGCGGCATCACTGCCGGCAAACGCTTCGCCCAAACCGTTGAGGGTTTTGGCCTTGAACAGCAGAAACCAGGCACCCACCGGGCCGTAACCGTCTTTAAAACGGGCCGGGGTGAAGCGGTTTTCCATCATGGACAACTCGGCACCGACTTTCATGCACAGGGTATAGGTGGAACCGGAGTTCCAGACCGGATACCAGGCCCGGCCCTTGCCCTCGCCCACTGAACGCGGCTGATAAATGTTGACGGCCCCGCCGCAGGCAACCAGCATCGTTTTGCACTTGATGATGAAGACTTTGTTTTCGCGGACGGAGAAGCCAACCGCACCGGCGATCTGATTTTCTTTGTTGGCATCCAGCAGCAGTTCGACGATGAAAACCCTTTCCAGAATATTCTCTTCGCCAATGGCCAGCTTGGCGGCTTCAGCCACGATGCGTTTGTAGGATTCGCCGTTGATCATGATCTGCCATTTACCCGTACGCACCGGCGTGGCGCCCGCTTTCAGGGTACCCATTTTCTGGCCTTTTTTGCCATCCAGGTTCTTGCCGTCTTCGGTTTTCTTCCAGATCGGCAGGCCCCATTCTTCAAACAGGTGCACGGAATCGTCCACGTGGCAGCCCAGGTCAAAGATCAGGTCTTCGCGCACAATACCCATCAGGTCGTTGCGGACCATGCGCACATAATCATCAGGCGTGTTTTCGCCAATGTAGGTGTTGATTGCCGAAAGGCCCTGGGCAACGGCGCCGCTTCTTTCCAAGGCCGCTTTATCCACCAGCAGAACACTCTGGTCATCAGACATCCATTTTTTAACCTCAAATGCAGCGCCGCTGGCGGCCATGCCGCCGCCGACGATTAAAATATCAACTTCTCGTTCTTCGACTTCAGGGTCCTTTACAGCTTTGAGTTCCCCCAATGGTTTATTCGGTAATGCCATATCGTATCCTCCTTGATTTATAATGCTAATTGATCTTTCACTTTAACTAAACAAACCACGCGGCGTTAGACAGTTGCCTGCGGGGTCGGAATGCTGTACCCGTCGGCTTCTTCGGTTGACAGCAAGCCGCTTTCCAGGTCGTTGCCTTTCAACTCCGGATACGCATTGGCCTGTCCTTCGGGAGTGGTCCGGATGGGGAACTTAAAGCGTTTGATGGTTCCGTTGCGGAATTTGCAAGTCCACATGACATCCTCGGTTCCCAGCATCGGCATAACACTGCTTCCCAGCGGAACGAAGTCGGCATAACCCCTGACTTCGATGGCCTGGGTGGGGCAGATCTTGACGCATGAGAAGCATTCCCAGCACTGATCCGGCTCCTGGTTGTAAGCCTTCATCAAGTTGGGCTCGAGAACCATCAGGTCATTCGGACAAATGTACATGCAGGCAGTTTTGTCCCCGCCTTTGCATCCGTCGCATTTTTCGTCTATTACATAACTTGGCATTTATCATACCTCCTAAAATTAATGATGTGGTAAGTGATTGTAGCAAACTTTAACCGTCTAAAGAATTAAGTGTTTGCACCTCCCTTCATATTGCTTGGTTTTTATTAAATTTAATGGGCTATTTATCGGTTGAACCGGCACCCACCGGTTATAATTTGAGATAAATCAGAGATTTTTGCTGTTGGCGCTATTAAATATTTCCTATAAAATCAGCAGGATAGAGTTTGTCCAAAGGGGAAAACATATCATTGAAAATATAGCTTGTCAAGGGTTTTCGATCCCACAAAAACCAAAATTTCAGACAGTTATGAGACAATGTTCGTAACTTCTATAGGCTGTATTGGGCCGTTTAATCTAGTACTATATGTTGTATTCACTTCCCTAAATCCAGCCAAAAAAAAATTCGAATCAGAAATTCCTTTGATACAGCGCTCAAACCTGATATCGCATAGCTCAGAAGTCAGAAATCAGAGGACAGAATACAGAAGTCTGATATAATGCTTCATCTTTAACCAATTATCATCTGTCGTCTGTCTTCTGACTTCTATTCTCTGTTAAGCGAACACTGAAACCCTTTATATGGCCATTAACAGGTCGGAGAATTAGAAAAAATTGAATGACCACCTGAAACCAATCAAACCTGACAAACCCTTCCGATTTGAATGCTCACCAAAAGTGGCCTGTTTCAATGAGTGTTGCCGGGATTTAAATCAGTTTTTATACCCTTACGATATCTTACGTTTGAAAAAGAGACTGGGCCTTTCGTCGAGCGAATTTCTGGAACGCTATACGATCCAGCACATCGGACCCGAATCAGGCCTACCCGTCGTGGCACTTAAGGCGACAGATGCCGAACGGTTAACATGCCCGTTTGTCACCCCGGATGGATGCCGCGTTTATCCCGACCGTCCAGCGTCCTGCCGCACTTATCCGCTGGCGCGGGCCATATCCCGCAATCGTATAACCGGCCAGGTCACCCAACATTTCATGCTGCTGAAAGAATCACATTGTCTGGGTTTTGACGAATCCACAACGCAGACTGTGCATCAATGGTTGAAAAACCAAGAAGTTGAAATTTACAATCACTTTAACGATCAGCTGCTGGAGATCATCCGGCTCAAAAACCAGTTGCGGCCGGGCCCATTGGACTTAAAGTCCCGCTATCAATTTTACGTGGCGCTTTACGATCTGGACCGCTTTAGAACCCAGTTATTCAAAAATAAGCTTAATGATCAAATAGCGGTGGATCCCCAAAAAATGGCGGACGCCGAAACCGATGATACGGTGTTGCTGGAAATCGCTATGGAGTGGGTCAAACAGGAACTTTTCAACGTAAAGGAATTTGATACCTAATTTCAGATTTGGTGCAATTAAACTGTTTTGCAGACAATGGAGTATTGGAGCACTGGAGTATTGGATTAATGTAAATGCGACAGGATGATTTTCCGATTGCAGAGATCCAACACTCCATCACTACATTACTCCATCACTCCACAGGGATAAGGATAAATATTTCCGATTATAAACTGTTAATCCATCGGAGACGTTATGAAACTTGATGGAAGAGTGGCCCTTGTGCTGGGCGCTATCAAAGGTCTCGGTAAAGGCATTGCACTATCGCTGGCAAAAGCCGGGGTGAAGGTTGCGCTGACCTACTTTGATTGGGAAGAGGAGCTGGCGGCGTTGAAAAAGGATCTGGCCGTCACCGGCAGCGATCACCTGGTCTTAAAGGCCAACCTGCTTGAAACCGAAGCCGTACCCGCAATGATGGATACGGTTATCGACCGTTTCGGCCGCCTGGACATTTTAATCAACAACATCGAGCGCGGCGGCTGGCCGGTGGTGCATGGACAATATGATCAGCCGCAATGGGATCTGGAAATCGAGACCACCCTGCGGGCCAAGCGCTGGGTGTTTGATGCCGCCCTGCCTCACTTAAAGGCCACCGGTGATGGCGTCGCGATCAACCTGTCTTCCATCGCCGGAATCGTAGGCCGCTCGGGTCCGGCCGGCATGGTATTTAACGAGGGCTATGCTGCCGCCAATCGCGGCGTTTCGCTGTTGACCGAAACCTGGGCGCGCATGGGGGCACCGCAGGTGCGGGTCAATGAAATCATGCTCGGCTTTTTTGAAACCCGGCACGCCCAACAAACCAGAGGCTGGGGATTGCTGACAGCCGATCAGAAAAAAGCAATTATCGATCACACCCTTCTGGCGCGCACCGGCGCCATCGAAGATGTCGTCAAGGTCGTAAACTTTATCATAAAGGATGCCTCTTTTATGACCGGCAGCGTCATCCGTCTGGACGGCGGCTATGTTCTGGGTGGTGATAAAGTAGATAAAATCCCCGAGGGAATTTTGTAAAAATAGCAAGGGATAGATTTTAGCGGGACCTGATCTTCTTGGTCTTAATATTCCACAAAAAAAGCTTCACCCAATCCATGCCGAATTTAAGTAACTCTGCTTCATCAGATTGTATCTTTTTCAAAATGGCTGTTTTGACTTTGTAGCGCGTCAAAAAGCTGCTGTTGAATACGAAATCGTGGAAGCGGTCGAGGTTGTATGTGGCCATAAACGCCATTTTGGCCCGGGAGCCCTCCGGCCCTTCGGCACCCCAGGGATCATTTTGAAACAGCCGTTTCAGTTGTGCCCAGCGGATGGTCATTCGGTGATACAGTTGCGCTTCCTGGTCCTTTGTCCAGCCGGCAATGTTCCACTGATCGTCTTCGTGCTGCCCCAGACAAAAATCCGGTGGTCGGTAAAAATAGATCGGGGTATCCTTTTTGCGGGCGGCATCATATTCAACACCCTGTTCGATCGGAAAGGAGCGGCAGGTGTCCGGGCGGTCGGCATAAACCGAGCAGCCGGATTCCGTTAAAAAAGGACAGGTCTTTTCCGGGTTATCAGACATCCGCAACAGCACTTCCGGAAAAAAATTCCCCGGGCACAGCACCGCATCCACATGGCGTTCCAAAAATTCATCCGAAGAAATCTTTAGAGACTGTTTAAGGCGCAGGACATCGTAAGGATATAAAAACAGGTTTAAATTGCGGCAGCAGCGATTAAAGCAGCCGATTCCCGGATAGCACCGAAAAGAAAAGGTATCTTTCTCACCGATTTGTTGGCCCGGCAGGTCATTCAGTTTATCTTCATCTATGTATTTCATGCCCGAGATTTACGTTTGAGATAAATTTAATCAGCATCTATATAAGTGAGAAAAATTTTAGATTTCCAATTCATTAATGAGGCATTTTTTCGATAAGCTCGGCCGCACAAGGATTTTAGCCTTCGGCGTACTTGAAGTACGTTGAAGGCTGAAATCCGCGGAGAACACAGCTTATCGGAAAAAGGGCCATTTAGGAATGGAAATCAAGGATCATTTCCGAGACCGTCATCCTAATCTTGCCCTCAAAACCGGTCGCTTGCCTCACCTCCTGCTCCAGTCTTGCCATCTCGCGATAAAGGGGGGTGCGATCAAATGGAATATACGGCTTATGGCCGCAGCGGCTGTCAAATGTGTCGCATCCCGGGCCCACAATGCCCGGCTGCCCCGGTTTTTTCAGTTCGTGGGGAATACCATGCAGCCGGCAAATCATGGGGCGATACGGATACAGGATGCAGCGGGTATCAACATTAAGGGGGCACATCAATCTAATGACTTCCCGATTGTCGTGGGCTTTCTCGATGGTATCCATAGCGGTGATGGCCCTCAATTTTACCGGGTCTTGCATTTCGCCGCTGAGGGTCACCAGGCCCTCTTTAAGATAAGCATACTCAATGAGGGTGTGATGATAAAACCGCGTGCGGCAACAATTGTCGCGACACCCATCGCAAGAGAAACCATACTGTTTGGCCGCCCGGTCATAGGCATCGTCTATGGCGGCATAGATGCGCTTCAGCTGTTGCATAAAATCGGCTAAAACCGAAGATTCAATAAGCTCTATCTTGGCGGAGAGGTTCATTGTTGAAATCTGGCATCTGAATCTTACACCAGGGGCGACGGAAAGAATATGCTCTGATACAGGTTCATGGCGTATCGGTCGGTCATACTGGCGATCAGATCGCAAACGGTGCGCTCTTTGGCCTGTTTGTTGTTATTGCCCCCCAGCATCTGTAACTCGATTAATTTTTGATGAAGCATTTCCTCATGGTCTAAAAAATAGGCGTACAGATCGGATAGCATCTTTTTGGCTTTTTCAAAATCCTGATGCACCCGGGGAGAACGGTAAACGTTATCATAAAGAAATTGCCTCAGAGCGTTCATGGCCGAGTAAACCGTATCATCAATTTTGAGGTGCAGCTCTCCGTTTTGGACTTTGCTGGAGGCAATCAGCGCCCGAATCATGGTTTCCGCCCGCTGGGAATGCGTGTGGCCCAGCGAATCCGTGCATATCCGCGGTACCTGTTCGGGCCGGATCACACCGCTGCGAATCGCATCCTCCAGATCGTGGTTCAAGTATGCCATAATGTCTGCGATGCGGACGATTCGACCTTCATACGTACCGGCTATTTTATCCGGATCATCCGGCAGTATTTTACCATAGCCCTTGGAATGCTTTAAAATACCGTCGCGGACCTCAAAAGTCAGATTCAGCCCTTTGCCGTTGTTTTCTAAAACCTCCACCACCCGCAGGCTTTGGGCGTTGTGCGAAAAATCGGCTGAATAAATCTCTCTTAGGACCGTTTCGCCGCTATGGCCAAAGGGTGTGTGGCCCAGATCATGAGCCAAGGCAATGGCTTCAACCAGATCCTCGTTTAAAAACAGGGCCCGGGCCATAACCCTTGCCATTTGGGATACTTCCAGCGTATGGGTCAGACGGGTGCGGTAATCATCTCCCAGAGGCGCTAGAAAAACCTGCGTTTTGTGTTTTAAACGCCTAAAGGCATTCGAGAAAACAATTCGGTCCCGATCCAGCTGAAAGGCCGTTCGAACCGAGCAGGGTTTTTCTTCAACGGCGCGCCCCAGAGAACGGGAACTCATGCACCCGAAAGGCGCCATAAATTTTTCCTCGCGCCGCTCATATTCTTCGCGGATGGACATAAAAACCTTTCAGCGTTTAAGCGTTTTATGGATTACAAGAATAAATAAATTTAATAAACCGTTGTTGGGGACCTTGAAATTTTACCTAAAGAGCTAATATAAATACCAGTACAGTGGTTTGTAAAGGAATATTTAGATAGGATATGGTATAAACAATGAAGGGACATCACCTCATACTGGGTGAACGGGTCGATTTTATTACGGGTGAGATTTTAAAAGATACCCACGACGAACGCTACCGACAAAAGATCGCACGCCTGCTGGTCAATCAAAAGGGCTACTCAAAGACGGATATAGAGCCGCGCAGGGCGCTGGTCGTTCAGGCCGATGAGAAAAAGGCTGTTTTGAAGGTGGATTTCATTATCAGGCTGGCACAACGGGTATCAATGGTTATAAAGTACGGGCCTGGTTCTCTGGTAACCCGTCGGCGGTCGGTGCTGGCCGTATCGCGACTCATTGCAGCGTATCAGGTTCCGGTGGCGGTCATTACCAACGGGCAGGATGCCGAAGTCATCAGCGGCCCAACCGGGGAAGTCATCGCCACGGGTCTGGATGCCATCCCCGACAAACAGGATCTGAGGCGCCGAGTGTCCGAAGCCAATTTTAAGCCCATATCACAACACCAGGCCGAGATGGAGTCCAGGATCCTCTACTGTTATGAAGTCGATGATAGCTGCGAGTGTGATGAGGATATCTGCAAGCTGTAGGGGTTAATCTAAGTTGCATTGGTATTAACTTGAATCTGGTTTCAGTACTCGTTTCTTTGGCGTGCGTTAACGGGTTCAAAGGTTCAGGGTTCAGGGTAAAAAGGTTATGATCTCCTGAAAATGGCAGCAGTTGGGGGCGACTTTAGGTTCCTTTTTTGCCTGTCCTCTAGCTTCTGTCTTCTGTAATCGAACCTCTGAACCTTTGAACCGAAAAACAGGTTGAAAATCTATGGACGATACGTTTTTCATGAAAAAAGCGCTGGAACAGGCCCGGATGGCTCTGGCGGCCGGGGAGTTTCCGGTAGGGTGTGTCATAGTGCTTGACAAGGAGATCATAGCGACCGGCGCCCGGGAGGGCACCGGCGGCCACGGCCTGAACGAAGTCGATCATGCCGAGATCATGGCATTAAGAAACCTGAGCCGCCTTGATCGCAAAGTGAATATGCAAGAGGTCTCGGTTTTTTCCACCCTGGAGCCCTGCCTGATGTGCTTTGGAGCACTGGTCATCAGCGGTATCGGCAGAATTGTCTTCGCCTATGAGGACGCAATGGGCGGGGGCACCCGTTGCGATTGTGCCAACCTGCCCCTTTTATACCGGGAACGTCAAATCAAAATCAAATCCGGTGTATTGCGAAAAGACAGTATTGAATTACTGAAATCCTATTTCTCACAACCGCACAATACGTATTTAATGAATAGTTTCTTGGCGACCTATACCCTTAAACAGTAGCCGATCAACGGTCAGTATGAGCGGAATTTCAGCCGGATCGAAGCACGTTTTTATTGCATTTTTTTCTTGCATTTCTTAAGGTTGTTATATATGGCACATTTTAAATAAATTGGATTTAAAAAAATCTTAGACCCAACCTATGTCTAGGGATGCGGGCAAAAAGCCGCAGCGTTAGCTCGTCTAAACACCAAGGGCAATTCTATTCATTCCGTTTTGACCGCGGCAGCAATTGCCCCAACTAAAATCATGGCAGAGGAGGTGCAAGCATAGCTGTTCCCAGAAGATTCCAGAGACCCAGGCGAACGAACAAAGCGAACATCAATCAAAGAATTCGAGCAAAAGAAGTCCGGTTGATTGACTCCGAGGGCGAGCAGGTGGGCATCATACCGATTAAAGAGGCCCTTGAAGCCGCGGCCGATGCCGGCCTCGACTTGGTTGAAGTGTCACCGAATGCGAATCCGCCGGTCTGTAAAATAATGGACTACGGTCGTTATCGCTACGAGCAAACCAAAAAGAAACATGAGGCCAAGAAAAAGCAAAGTACCTTTCAGCTCAAAGAGATAAAAGTTCGACCCAAAACCGGCGAGCATGACTTGCAGGTTAAAATCGGCCACATTAAGAAATTTATCGGCAAAAAAGATAAGGTCAAGGTGAGCGTTATTTTCAGGGGTCGTGAAATTACGCTTTCAGAGCTGGGAAGGGCAGTACTCCAAAAAATAATTGATGAAACTGAAGAAATTGCAATGGTGGAGCAAGAACCCAAATTTGAAGGTCGGATCCTGGTAATGGTTTTGGCTCCGAAATAGCTTGATCTTAAAATAAAATTGTTTTAAATACGACCCGTAAAGGGTGTTGCCCCTACATCTAGCTGATTAATTCTCAGAGTGGCGTGAGCCGGGATGTGTAATTGCTCACGCCATCTATTTTTAAAAAAGTAAGACAGAAGGAGTGCCACAAATGCCAAAGATAAAAACAAATCGGGCTGCCGCCAAACGATTTCGTAAAACCGGCACCGGTAAAATTGTCTACAATAAGTCCTTTGCCAGTCATATATTGACCAAAAAGACGACCAAACGAAAACGATCCCTGCGCAAAAGCCGGATTGTTGACAAAACCAATGCAAAGACCATAAAATTGCTACTACCCAACGGCTAGCGTTTCCATTTCTAAATGGTTCTTTTTCCGATGAGCTGTGTTCTCCGCGATAATTGGGCATGGCGCATGGAGCATAGGGCAACGCGTTTGAATAAATCAATGAGATTTCGATCATTCACACTATGCGCTATGCCCTCTGCCCTTTGCCATTTAGAAACCAAATTGAAAATACATTTGCTAAAATTTTGAACGTATAGGATTAGAGAGGACGAAATGAGAATCAAACGTGGCTTCAAAGCCAGAAGAAGACGAAAAAAAGTTCTAAAATTGGCCAAGGGATTTCGTGGGGGTCGCAGCAAGTTATTTCGAACGGCTGCAGATGCGGTGGATAAATCTTTAATGTATGCCTATCGGGACCGGAGGCAGCGCAAACGCGATTTCCGCAGGCTCTGGATCGCACGTATTAATGCCGCTGCCCGCATGAATAAATTGTCATATAGCAAATTTATGCATGGTCTCAAATTGGCAAACATCGACCTGGATCGTAAGGTTCTGGCTGACTTAGCCATAACAGACCCGGCCGGTTTCGCAAAAATTGCAGAGTTGGCGGCTGCACAAAAATTATAACCCTAATTGATCGTTTCAAATTTTAAAATTGTAAATCATAAATTTTTATTTTTTACACCAAAGGTGTAAAAAATGGATGATTCCATTGATCAAATTTATCAGGAAGCCTTACAGGAGCTTAAAGCGGCAACTGACCGCCAGGCAGTGGAGGATATTCGCGTCCGATATCTGGGGCGTAAAGGGACTATCACTCAATTCTTAAGGAACATCTCAGAGCTACCCGCCGAACAACGCCCGGCAGCCGGCAAACAGGCAAACCAGCGTAAAGATCTGCTAGAGAAGGCCTGCAAAGCGGCAACCCAAAAGCTTGAAACCGCTGGCGAAGTCGCTGCTGCGAGCATCGATGTTTCATTACCCGGACGACCGGCGCCGTCCGGCTCGTTGCATCCCATTACCCAAATCAACCAGCGAATCTGCGACATTTTCACCCAGATGGGGTTTGACATCGCCGAAGGGCCCGAAGTAGAGCTGGATTACTATAATTTTGAGGCCCTTAATTTCCCCAAAGACCATCCGGCCCGTGACATGCAGGACACCTTTTTCGTATCAGATGATATCGTCCTGCGAACGCATACATCTCCCCTGCAGATTCGCACCATGGAAAAACAGCAGCCGCCGGTACGTATCATCATGCCCGGCAAAGTATATCGCTGCGACTCGGATTTGACTCATACCCCTATGTTTCATCAGGTGGAGGGGTTATTGGTCGATGAGAATGTATCTTTCGGGGATTTAAAGGGCACGCTCACCGCCTTTGTGCATCAAATGTTTGATGAGCAGACCAGCCTGCGCTTTCGGCCTGGCTTTTTCCCATTCACAGAGCCCAGTGCCGAGGTCGATATTCTGTGTGTCATGTGCCGCGGCAAGGGCTGCCGGGTGTGTTCTCGAACCGGCTGGCTGGAAATCCTTGGGTCCGGGATGGTTCATCCGGCCTTGTATGAAAACGTGGGATATGATGCCGATCGCTATACCGGTTTTGCCTTTGGGATGGGGGTGGATCGAATCGCCATGCTGAAATACGGTATCGATGACATTCGTAAGTTTTTTGAGAATGATGTTAGATTCTTATCCCAATTCTAGTTTTTGTCCATAAATGGATCTTTTTCCGCTGAGCTTCGTTCTCCGCGGTTTTTCGCTCTCAACGTACTAAAAGTACGCCTCGAACGAAAAACCTTGTGCGGCCTAACTCAGCAAAAAAATCTCTCATTTCTGGATCAAAAACGAAAATATTTTAGACAAAACGAACAAAAAACAATCTGGAATCGGAGAAAATAATTCTAAAAGAAGCTTTTAGGAACAGTATGAGATGAAGGTAAGTTTAAGCTGGCTCAATGATTATGTGAACATCCAAATGGCACCGTCGGACCTAGCGGAGGCGCTGACGATGGTCGGCCTCGAAATTGAGTCGGTAACAGAACGCTACCACTATCTGGATACGGTCTTTGTCGGTCGAATTGAAACCATTGAACCGCACCCCAATGCGGATAAATTGCACCTGTGTAAGGTTGAAACCGGCCAGGGAAAAATTTCGGTGGTTTGTGGTGCACCGAATGCTGAGGTCGGGATGCTCTCACCGATTGCCCTGCCGGGCACCGAATTTCCGGAAGGTTTTATTCTGGAGCAAAGTGTCATTCGTGGCCAAACATCCGAGGGCATGCTTTGCAGTGAAGGAGAGCTGGGCCTTGGAGAAGATCGCAGCGGCATTATGCGTCTTGATCCCTCACTGTCAGTCGGAGATCGGCTGGCCTCAGCCCTGGGGCTGTCCGATACGGTTTTTGAGATTGAAATCACCCCCAACCGGCCCGATTGTCTGAGTGTTATCGGCGTTGCTCGCGAAATTGCCGCTATTCAGAAGAACCGCCTGACATATCCCGACTTCGAACTCAATGACCCCGACGATCGCATTTCCCAACAAACGTCGATTAAAATCGAAGCGCCAAACCACTGCCCGCGTTATGTCGCCCGTCTGCT
This sequence comes from Desulfobacterales bacterium, assembly GCA_050122475.1. Taxonomy (GTDB): domain Bacteria; phylum Desulfobacterota; class Desulfobacteria; order Desulfobacterales; family JAHEIW01; genus JAHEIW01. The sequence continues at coordinate 12,432 of JASFIV010000104.1, forward strand.
TGAAGATATTCAAATTAAACCGTCCCCTTTCTGGCTTCAGGAAAGGCTATTGTCTGTTGGGTTGCGGCCGATTAACAATATCGTCGATGTAACCAACTTTGTTCTGATGGAAACCGGCCAGCCTTTGCATGCTTTTGATTTTGACCGACTGTCGCAAAATAGAATTGTGGTGCGCACTGCCGGCAAGGGCGAAACGTTTATCACCCTGGACCAAAAAGAACGGGCTTTGGACGATGAAATGCTCATGATTTGCGACGGCGAAAAACCAGTGGCCATCGGTGGGGTCATGGGAGGTCTGAATTCTGAGATCGAAGACGATACCACGCGGGTATTGCTGGAAAGTGCTTATTTTAATCCGGTCAGCATTCGCCGAACATCTAAACAGCTGGGTCTGAGCACCGACGCTGCTTATCGCTTTGAGCGCGGAGTTGATTCCGGAGGGACCATTGCGGCCGCCAACAGAGCCGCCAAAATGATGGCTGAAGTCAGCGGCGGTAAAATCATCAGCGGTCTGATAGACGAATACCCCCTGCAGCAATCTGTAAAAAGCCTGAATCTTAGCACCCAAAAAACAAACCGCCTGTTGGGAACACGCCTGCAGCGCAGGCAAATTGAAAGTCTTCTCAAAAGCATTGAATTTACAGTTGAGAAAAAAAGCACTGAAAAAGATAGCGATTCTCTGGTCGTGATCCCACCGAGCTTTCGGGTCGATATCTCCAGACCGGAAGATCTAATGGAGGAAGTGGCCCGCTTGTTTGGCTACAACAACATCCCGACGACATTTCCGCAAATGCCTGCCACCGGCCGCTTATCGACCAAAGCCATCCATTTGCGCAACCGGGCGCGCCTGCTGATGAACGGATTTGGTTTCCGGGAAGCCATCAACTACAGTTTCGCCCACCTTCAATCCGGTGACCACCTGCACCTGGACGCTGCTGATCCACGCAGACAGCTTGTCAATATTTTAAATCCGTTGACCGAAGACCAGGCTGCCATGCGCACCTCGCTGGTTCCGGGATTACTGCAAACGATGCATTATAATTTTGCCCAGCAAATCAAAAATTTGCAGATTTTTGAAATCGGTAAAATTTTTATCGGCAAGGATCCACAACAGCTGCCGCAAGAGACTGAGATGCTGGCCGGGCTCTGGACGGGTACCCGTCATGATGCCTCCTGGCATGGCCAGGATACACCCTGTGATTTTTATGACATTAAAGGTGTGGTCGAACGCTTCTTAAATGCTTTGCACATCGATGCCGTACAATTTAGCCGCCTGCCGGAAAACGAGTGCAGGTATACCCGGCCCGGCTTCAGCGCTCAGATTTTAAGCAAGCAAAACCGGCTGGGTTTGGTAGGGCAGCTTGATCCCCAGGTGCTTGCCAATTACGATTTGCAGCAAGCAGCGTTTTTATTTGAACTCAACTTTGATACGTTGATACCATTGCTAAAAGATACCATGGTCTCCAGGCCGATCCCCAAATTTCCGGCGATATTCAGAGACATCACCATTATTGTCGACAAGATGCTTGAAGCCCAGGAGATTATCAGCACCGCTCTGGAACAGTCATCTGATCTGGTGGAAGATGTACGCTTGCTGAGTGTATTCGAGGGTTCGCCCATTGCCCAGGACAAAAAAAGCGTATCTTTGCGGGTTACCTATCGGTCACCGCAAAAAACACTGGAAGATGAAGATG
>JASFIV010000105.1:0-14117 GCA_050122475.1 Desulfobacterales bacterium
AAAAACAGGACGCAGATACACAAAAGGGTCTTCTCGCATACTGGATACTGACCCTGCAAAAAATGAAGAATATTTTTGCGATGGACAGGTGTTTTTTATTGACAGGCGCCTTTTAATGGGTGCCTAAACCACCAATTCCCATTTAATGTGGATTTCTTATGCATATCTGCAAAATATTCCGTCCAAAAAAATTACAAGTATTGTAAGCATATTCAGACATTGGAAGGCTCCCAAAAAGTTGCAGTATCATATTGTCAATTGAAGTTCTGACTCGGTACCAATTCTATCAACTCAAGTATAGGTCAGGGCATATTATGCCACTTACTTAATTGTCGAACATCCGCCTCTATTGCCTAACAGATGCCTGCCCGCCACAAAATCAAAAAACACGAAATTCTATAAAAGCCTTTCGTGTTTTTGTTCTTTCGCCCGCCCCGTTAAATGCGAAGCCTATTTAACTGGGGTGCTTTGGTGGTTTAGTTTTCGCATTTAGTTCCTGCCTGTCAGTCTTAGGCCTGGGAACCGGCGATGAGAGCCGCGCCGATAGCGCCGGTGACCTGCGTTTTTGGCGACACTTCGATGGGATATCCCAGCTTATCTTCCAGGGCGCTGACCACCCCTTTGTTTTTGGCCACACCGCCGGTCATCATCACCGGTGCCGACAGGCCGATGCGACCGGCCATGGCAGCTACACGGGCGGCAATCGAGGCGTGGATGCCGGCGATGATATTTTCTCTGAGCTCTCCTTTGGCGATCAGGGAGATGACTTCGGATTCGGCGAAAACCGTGCACAGACTGCTGATTTTTGCCGGTGTGTCGGCTTTAAGCGAGACCTCACCAAAATCATTGATGTCAACCTCGAGCGCCCGGGCCATAACTTCCAGAAAACGACCGGTACCGGCCGCACATTTATCATTCATGGCAAAATCCTGAACACCGCCGTTTGCATCAGCGGCTATGGCTTTGCTGTCCTGCCCGCCGATATCGATAATCGAGCGTACAGCAGGATTCAGATAATGCGCACCGGCGGCGTGACAGGTGATCTCGGTGATGGCCTTGTCGGCGATGGCAACGCTTTTACGCCCGTAACCGGTTGCAATAATTCGATCCACTGCAGCAGCATCGATCCCTACTTCGGCAATGATCTTGTCAAAGACCTTTTCCCCGGCATCTTGCGCGTTATAGCCGGTCGACATCACCATGTCGGCCAGCAGCTTGCCGTCTCTGACAACCGCCGCCTTGGTGGTGATCGACCCCACATCAATGCCCACTGTAATCATCGGTTCACCCTTTCGATTGTAGATTGCGGATCGCAGATTGCGGATTTAAAGGCGTTGAATTCCATCGACCGAACGCCTTGCACCGTTTGCCGTGCGACTTGCGCCGTGGCTCATTCCCTATGCTCTATGCCCTCTGCCCAATGCCAATAGGCATCCTACTTATCAATACCGAATACCCAATACCCAATTCACCGCCTGTTTTTAAGTACCTCCATAAACGCATCGATGCGCGTTTCGATCTGGCTTTCCGCAAAATTGCGCTCATCGACCATATCAGCTTCAATCATCATGGTGGCGATGCCGCTTTTGCGTTGAATGATTTGCTGAATATCATACTGGCCCAGAGAATATGGTTTGCAGCTGCGGTTGGAATGCATCACCAGGCCGTCAACATCATATTTGGCAATCATCAGCAAGATGTTTTCGGCCATTTGATCCACTCCGATATTCAGGTAAACACGCGTATAGCCTTCGGCCATCGAGTCTAAAAAATTATCCTCCTTGAGGTATTTCATGTTACTGCACCAGGCCGACGTATACGTATCCGCCACCAGGCAGGCGCCGTGGGCTGCAAACTTGTCCGACAGCCAGCGGGTCCGATACCAAACCGGTAGATTGTCCCACAAAAGCCGGTAGCGCTCGTCGGAGACGGCGCCAATGCCGGCCGCCACCCGCGCCTCCATCTCTTTTAACAGCCCCCGGTAATAGTCGACAGCCGTCTGCGTACCGCGCAGGGTAACAATCAGAGCCAGATGAAAAAAGGCATCAAAGGCACTCAGCGGCGCCGGGCGATGCATGGTGGTATTCAGCACTGCCTGCCACAGGCGCTGGCACTCAATGGCCAGACGCCCGACTTCGGCCATGCGGTCAGGATCGGCTTTATGGCCGCAGACCTTTTCAAGAAATTCGATGTATTCGCTGATCTGGGCACGGACATAATGTTTGGCCGCATCCGAAAATTCGGTGTGGCAAAACGGCGTATCCAGAATAAACAGGGGCACATCGAAGTATCGCGCCTGAATTTCATACCATTTCAACACCGTGCCACAGATATTGTTGCAGCAAACCAGCATATCCGGCCGTGGCAGCCCACCGATGGGACCCCCATTAATGGCGGAGGAGCCGATATCGGCCCGTGCATACGAGCACAGATCGCGCGAATATCCCATGGACTCCGCCCGCTGGCACAGATCAACCCCCATTTTGGCCGCACCGATCATGGCGCCGTGATTTTCCGGATAGACCGGGATGACATCCATGGCAATCAGCGGCTCAACCGGACCGCCGCTGGTGATCCAGGCGACTTTTTTACCGGTCTGCGCTGCCGTCTTGGCCTCAATGTAGTAGGCGGTCATGATCTCTTTCATGCGCTGGACGCTTTTGATCTGGCGCATTTTCTGATCGAGATCTTTGCTGCTTTCTTTTTCAGACATTCTTGAATCCAGTAAGAATCTTATATGGCAGTAGCGGAATAAATTATCAGCAGCGAAGTCGTGCACTGCTTGAATGCATTAGGGTGCGTTGTGAAAGAACAGTCAATAACCTCCATAGCAGCTGATGAGCCCAATGTTGATTTTACACTCAAACCATTATTTAATTTTTGATTTCTGTTCTTTCGCTACGCCCCCTTATGCATGAGTTTGCACGACGCAGTCGCTGATGATTAATGCAGCGATCAAATCAATATAACTTACCGATACCCGATAAGGACTCATTTCAGAGAAGTTCGATGAAGACTTCAAGTCTAGTCTTCAACTGTTCGGTTGCGATCTGTTGTTCCTCGATTTCCACCAGCATGCTGGGAATGCCGGCGCGCTGCAAAAATTCCTTTAGATACGGAAAATCAAAAGCATGCGGATCACAAAATTTCAGCAATACAAAGATAACCCCCCGGGCCCGGGTATTTTCGACGATTTTAACAAGATGGTCGCCGCGACTGAAGCAATCTCGGTGTTTGGCCGGACAGTTAATGCGACTGTAGTAACGCTGTGCAATGGCATGCAACGGATCATCCTGCACCTCCATGGTGCCTTCAAAATAGCGTGAACCGGTACAAAAATCATCCCCCACGACGGTCCCACCAGCATCTTCTATGTGCTGGTAAAAATCCGGCATGTTACAAATGCCACCGGTGAGCACCAGCGGTATTTTTGCTGCCCGGGATTCGGCTTGATGCGAATCGAGCCTTTCACAGATTTCGGCCAGACGCTCACACAGCTCATCCCGATCCATGACCATCGAGGCCTTGACGATGGCATGCAGGTCACTGCTGCTGATGGGTGCCGGGTGCTGGCTTCTGAGCGTATATAGGCGCCGCAGATCAGACCGGATTTGATTAAAGGTAACAATCGCTTTCTTAAGGTCGCGCTCAGTGATGCTGACCCCCAGGCCGGCTTCAAGATCGGTACGGAATTTATTTATCACAGAGAACATATACTGTTCGGCGCTGCGGGTATTTAATTTAACCGGCAACACCAGATCCAGATGAACATCAAAGCCGGCGTTTAGGCGCCAGATATCGGATAAGCGCTGAATGGAATCGCAGGTGTGGGGAAAAACGGTACCGTCTAAAAAATCCAGCCGGCCGGTGAGGGCATCATCCAGGGCACCCCGGACCAGACTGCAGGAATAAACCTGGAGGTGGGCATCCGCCTGGCTCATTGTCCGGCCGCCGCCTAAAATTCGATAGGGCAGCGCGCCGGCCGCCCAAATGATTTCTTCAGGCGCATAAGAGCAAAAATAACCGATAATTTTAGATTGAGTACGGGCTTTCCAGTCTCTGGCGTAGCCCATGGGATCGTTAGCGATATCATAAAATGATGTCATGCGTTCCATTCGAATATTTCTGATTTTCGTATTTTTGCTTGACTCTGATACAATGTAGCTTTAATGTAGCTTTATTAGATATTTGACCATAAAGCAATCTATTAATTAAAAATGTAATTTCAATATGTTATGATACCTTCTATTCACAGATGACCCCATCAAGGACCGAATGGGAAACCCACACACACTTTTTAACACAACCATCTTGAAAGAAGAGGCATTTCACCGTGGCCAATGCAAAAAATCAAAATAAGAAAACGGTTGAGAACAAGAAAGGTTCCGCTGCTGACGCTCCGAGTAGCAGGGTTAAATTCGAAATATACGGCGAAGAGATGATCGAAAAGCGGGTTAAATCGAGCGGCAACAGCGGTCGGGTTTATCTTCCGCCCAATTGGGTAGGTCATAAGGTCAAAATCATCAGAACCGATTAACTTTTCCAAGCAATAAGGAATTTGCCCGTGGAGAATTTTCAAATAAGACGCCTAAAGGTTGATGATGCGAATGCAATCACCGAAATTTACGCCGCCATTACGCGGCGGTCGGTGGAACCTGATTTTAAAAAGGTGGTAGAAGGCCACGCCCAAAATGGCGAGGAAGCCTGTTATGTCGCCGAACACAAGGGCAAGGTCGTGGGATTTATGATCAGCTATATCCTGACAGCCGGTTTTGGCGAAACCAAAAGCGCTTGGATAGCAACCGTGGGCGTGGATCCTGAATTCATGGGCCAAGGGATCGGTGCTGAAATGGCCCGCAAAATTTTTGAAGTTTACAAGGCGGCGGGCATTGAAAAAGTGTACACATCTGTGCGCTGGGATTCAACGGATTTGCTCTCTTTTTTTAAAACCCTCGGTTTCGACCGCTCCGCGTTCATCAATTTGAAAAAAGCCATAAATTAGCAGCTGGCTACTGGTCATTGGCTACTGGCTTCTGGCGCCTGGCACTCGCAACCTGCAACCCGCAGATATTCCAGCATCAATTCATGGCAAAACATTAAGATCCCGGCGGGATCCCTCCTCGCTGGAGCTTCCGTCTTCGCTTTAGCAAGCTACGCCGTGACAAGAGGCCGCGACAGATCGACGCGACATGCAGCTCGGGCCGGAAAAGGATGTTAGACAATTAAGTCAAAAGCCTGTTGCAAATATACAGACAGATGGGACAGCCCCCTTTTTCCCAATGATGCACAATTGGAAAACAAACGAGGACGAGTACCAGAACGAGGGCGATTAGGCCCATAGAACCTTTGTCGTCGTCCTCGTACTCGTCCTCGAAATCCCAAACCTACCAGACACCGGCAACGTGCAAGCGAAACCATCCAGCATTAAATGACGTCAGGTTGTTGAACCAGACGGACGCCCAGATCGAAGGCCTTGAGGTTTAGCGCCAGCAGATCGCTGGACAGGGTTTCGCTGATGGTGTCTTCAAAATCTCCCCTTTCGATCGGCAATGCACCCAGGCCGGCTGCAGCGCCAATCAACAAGATATTGCTCAAAATCGGATTCTCCATTTCCAATGCCTTATCCGTCGCCTCTAAAAACCAGCAATCCTCAGACAATTCGGCTATCCAGGCTTTGAGCTTGTCCATAGACGGGTATGGCTGCTCACCTGAAATCACGCCGATGGCGTGAACCGGCCGTGTATTGCACACCACCCTGACGTTCGGATTGCCGTAATGGGTTAAGACACGAATGGCCTCGGTGGGTTCTAACGCAATGACCAGATGACACCGGCCTTTTGGAATTAGCGGCGACCAATGGGATTCCGCCGATATACGCAAATGGCTCATCACCGACCCCCCGCGCTGCGAAGCGCCGAACGTTTCGCCAATGATCGTATTTAAGCCCTTACGGGACAAAATGTTGCCGACAACTCTGGAAGCCATGACATTCCCCTGACCACCGACACCGGTAATGATGACATTGTAGGGATCATGCGGCAGGCTGAAATGTTTCATGGGTTGGCCACCTCCTTTTTCCGAATGGCGCCAGACGGACAAATCGATGCGCACACGCCGCAACCGACACAGATGACGTCATCGATTCGAGATACCTGATGTTCTATATCCCAGTTCAGACCGGGGCATTTGAATATCCGCGTACACAGTTGATTGCACCCGCAGTCCTGCCCCAGGCAGATGTTTTCATCCACGGCTACATCAAACATTTTCTGGCTCTTTTTCTCGGGACTCAAGGCACATATTTGTTTTAACACCAGAACCTTCAAGCCTTTTAGGTCAAAGAGTTCCAGAAGGGTCTGGCGGGTTTCTTGGATTTCAAAAGGGTCACAAATTCTGAAGGTGGCCCCCATGGACTCGCATATTCTGGCAATATCCAGGGCCGGAACCTGATTGCCCCCGGCATCCACCGGCAGGCCTGGATGGGGTTGGAAGCCGGTCATGGCGGTGCCGCTGTTATCCAGCACCACAAGGGTGATATCCGATTGGTGGTGAACCGCGTTGACCAGCGCCGGCAGGACTGCGTGGAAAAAAGTGGAATCCCCCACCGTGGCCATAACGGGTTGATTCAGGCCGAATTGGGCCAGTTTGCCAAAACCGCTGGCAAGCCCAACACCGCTTCCCATGGCATGCAGCGTCTTCAACGTGTTAAAGCCGGTGGGAAGAACCGCTAGGGAGTAACAGCCGATATCACCACAAACAAATCCATCGCGCGCGTCCATTTGTAAGGCATTGTGTATCGTCCAGAACGAGGCGCGATGGGGGCAACCGGCACAAAATGTCATCTCGCGGCCAGGCGCTCCCAAATGCGCCACCTCCTGTGCTCTTCTGGCATAGCCTTCTGGTACGGGTGTGTAATCCACTGCTAAAATTTTGGCTATGGCAATTGCCACCAGATCCGGATTCATTTCATTGGTGCTCGGGAGATGACCGTCGCGTTTACCGTAAAAGGTTTTGGGTCCGATTTTCGATACCCGCTCGGCTGCAAGGATTTTGACATTTTCTTCGATAAACGGAATAACCTCTTCAACAATCAGGATCTGATCGGTGCAGCCCAGATATTTTTCAACCAACCGAGGCGGCAATGGCCAGGTGGTCCCCAGCTTGAGTATGCCGACCCGATCGGACACATTCAACAGGTGGATGGCCTCTTGGCTGTACAAATGACAGGCGCTGCTGGTAATTATCAAAAGCTCGGGCGTTCCCGGGCCGCTGTAGACGTTAAAAGGAGATGTTTCAAACCGGGCGACGGCCTGTTTTAATTTTTCCTGCTGCTGGGCATGCCTGTATGGTACGGGCAGACTGGACATCGGGCCTTCCACAGGATCCGGGATCGATCCGCTATGTTTAAAAAAAGCCTTTTTCTCGACCGGTTTCAATTTTCCAAAAACCACGTTGCCGCTGGCGTGCGAAAGGCGCGTCACACTGCGGATCAGGACGACATTCTGGATCTCTTCGGAGAGCTCAAAGGCCATTTTAACCATATCTTTGGCTTCCTGAAAATCACCGGGTTCCAGCAGTGGGAGTTCCAGCATGCGGGCAAAATGCCGTGATTCTCCTTCGTTAGCGCTGGAAAGCGCACCGGGATCATCACAGTGCACGATCACCATGCCGCCCCGAATGCCCGTCAGCGCCAAATGCAAAAGAAAATCCGATCCGACGTTAACCCCGTTTTGCTTCATGACGCAAAGCGAGCGCAGTCCGGCAAAGGATGCGGCTGCGGCCACTTCCATGGCTACTTTTTCGTTCACCGACCATTCCACATACAGGTTCAGATCTTTGGCACCTTTTGCCAAAGTCTCGATAATTTCAGATGAGGGTGTCCCGGGGTACCCGGTGGCCACACTGACACCGGCCTCCAGGGCGCCGCGTGCAATGGCCTCATTACCCATGACCAGGTGCCGCTCCCCTTCTTGGCCCTCCAGCACAATCGACATAGTCCCTCCGTTTTAAATAAGCCTTTTGTTCACTTTTGAAGTATCCGATCGATGATATCCTGCGGCATTCTGACCGCAGCGCGTTCCTCTCCCTGATTATTAATCAGCTCCCGGCGGATTAACGTCCGTAAAGCTCGCTCTTTCTTATTGGCCGCAGCCCGGGAAAGATGTTGTTGGCTTTCGGCTGGAAAATCGGCGGTTTCGATAAGGCCCTGCCTGCGGGCCTGCTCAATGAGCTCTCTGCCTTTATCGGACCGAAGAATCACCGTGTTCCAGCCCGACCTCCCTTCGAACATCCCTACCGATACATCCGCCAACTCGGCGGTCATGTCCGGGCAGATAAAGCAGGTATGCGGAATCGACGGCTTGATCTCAGAAAGCGAAATCCGCATCGATCCGTCTTCGGTGTCCAGAACCAGGGCATCATCCGGCGGTGGCGGAATGTCCATGCTCACGATACGGGATACATCCAGTTTTTGCGACAATAGTGTGATCAATTGCCGGGTGTCCAACGCCCAGTTGCAAAACAAGCCCACCGTAAGTGATAATGGAATCCGATGGGCTTCTTTTCCCAGGAAATTGGCTTTCATCTGGGCAGCGGCCACCATCTGGCAGGGAGTGCCCACAACGCCGATTCTCTGATAGCCTTGTCGTGCGGCCATATTAACCGATGATAAGGTGGGAGCGGCCATGAATTTGGAGGTCGCGCACCGGCCGACCTCCTGCGGGTGTGTCACAAGGCGCGGTATCGGAATGAGGTCCTTGTGGTCTGTCAGTGCGGCAGCATCGATCATAGCGGTCTTCAGAGCAAAAGTGATCAAGGCCGTAACCGTGCCGCCGGCTTGAAACGGTCCTTTTCGCAGCTTGCCGGTGGCCCGTGCCGCCAGCACTTGTGTGAAATCGCCCAGCGGGCTGCCGGCATACGGTGCGCCTTGAAGCGTTTGGTAGAGCGCATTCAGATCCACTTCGGCTTTGGGGCAATAGGCATAGCAGCGACCCTGTTCCAGCGTGCACGGAAAGAGCTGAGCCGTCTTGCCTTTATAGTTTTTAAAATACGGGCAGATATCCACACAGGCGCCACAGCCGATGCACAAATCCCGCTCGTGAACATCAGTCAGCAGTTCTCTGGATCCCATTATCTGCGGCATTGAATCCTCCAAATGGGTCGACTGCTGCCATCAATCAGCAGTTAGCATAAGACCCGCAAAAGGGATTGGATAAATTTCACAATGGATTATGAAGTGCCGGGTATTTGGCAGAAAATATCCTGTTTGCCTACGAAGCGAGATCTTTTAGACCTTCTTCAACCGAGTCTTTGATGGGGATCATGGCCGTGAAACCGCTGACCTCAAATATTTCATACACATACGGGGTTAAAGCGGCTAGCGCCACTTTACCTTCCCTGCGCCTGATTTCTTTGGCAGCACCGAGGATAACACGCAACCCGCCACTGCTCAGATACTCCAGCGCACTCAGATCAAACAACAGGCGCTTGGTATTTTCTACCATTGTTTGTTTGATCGTTTCATCAGCTGTTGATGCCGTTGCCGCATCCAGCCGCCCTTTGATGGCAAAGACCAAAATTTCATTTTCAATTCTGTGCTCGATTTCCATTTTTAATCCTTTCCGGTTTCATCAAAAAAGGCTAGACTTTCTTTTTAGGGTCAGCATATTTTTGCCATTCTTTATTTCATAATGAAGATCATCCATGAGTTTTCGGACAATATGAATTCCGAGACCTCCGATACGGACATCAATCAGATCTTCAGGGATTTCCGGTTCTTCCTTTTCAAGAGGATTAAACGGAATCCCTTCATCTTCTATGACTAATGTCAACTCATTATGCTCAAGGCTCATTTCGAACCGGGTGATATGCTCCCGACTATCTTTGAAACCATAGCAGACAATATTGGTAAACAATTCATCCAGGCAAATATTGATATCGGTAACGCACGCTTCTGACAGCCCGCAGGCTTGACCAAAATTATTCAAATGCTGGCATAGCGTTTTTAGTTCAGACAGATCGTTTTTAAGTTCGAACGAATATTGCTGCGATGGCATATCAGAGTAGTCCGAAGCAAATAATGTTCGTATTTATCAATTGCACCAACCATTGAAGTGTACAAAAACCTGGGTGTTCAGCATGCATCTAATGCATCCGCTAATTTTTGGATGCCATCGAGATCAAAGTCTTCAGCCATTTGAACAATCTGTTTGCTGAGTGGTGCATAGGAATCTGAGTGCGCCTTAATTTCCGCTGCAATGGTATTTAGCGTCATGACATCGCCCATTTCGGCCGCATCGCGAATACGCTTGGCAATATCCTGTGATAACTCAGCGGGAATTCCTGAAAGCTCTTCATCGGATAGCATAGAGACAGTTTCTTCAGCAGATGCACCCAGACTCTGAGCGGATTCAAGTGCTTGCTTGAGCGCATTTTCAAGCCCCGAGAGTTTTAATTTCAATTCTTTAAGTGGAGGGGGGGTCATTTCAACGCCCTTAACGAGTTTTTCCAGGTTAACCGCGGCCGCCTGCAGGTCCGTGGCCGCGAGATTGCCGGCCAGACCTTTTAGATTGTGGACCAAGCTGTGCGCGTGATCAAAATCCTCTGCATCAAGTGCCTTATGGATATCATTTGCCACTGTATCATAGTCCGTACCAAAGTTTAAAAGCAGCTTCCGATACAGCTTTTTGTTACCCTGCAATCGCTTTAATCCATCTGCCAGATCAAATCCCGGCAAAGATTCCGGCAGCTCATCTTCTGTCGGGACCGCCATATCCGGCTCAGTTTGCTCAGCAGCAACTTCCATTTGCTGGACTGGAATTCGTTTCTCACTCGGTTTTATCCATTTCTGCAGTGTGGAAAATAGCTGTTCCGGGTCAATCGGTTTGGTAACATGGCCGTTCATGCCGGCCTGCAAGCTTTTATCCTCATCACCGGCCATGGCATGTGCCGTCATGGCAATGATGGGTATATTTCGGATTTCAGATTTCAGATTTCGGATTTTGCGAGTGGCAGTATACCCATCCATCACCGGCATCTGAACATCCATGAGCACCGCGTCATATTGGTTTTCTTTTACGGCGTTGACGGCTTCCTGACCGTTATTCGCCAGGGTGATGTTCAGACCGGCACCTTCAAGTATTTCTTTGGCCACCTGCTGGTTGATTTCATTATCCTCTACCAACAGCACGCGCGCACCCTGAATATTTTCCAACGCCTCAGCTTTCTGCTCTTGTCTTTGCGCCACCCGTGAAATTTCAGGCACGGCCTCTCCAAAGGCCTGCATGGTGGCATCAAAAAGCGTTGAAGGACTCACCGGTTTTAACAAAAAGCCCTCGAGCCCCACCGCCTCTGCCTGCTGCATGACCTCTTCGCGACCGTAGGCGGTGACCATAAGAATGGCTGGAATTTTGCTCAAGTGCTTATGGTTTTTAATGCGCTTGGAAGCCTCGATGCCGTCCATACCCGGCATTTTCCAGTCCATAACCACCAGCTCAAATGGCTTATTATTATCGACGCTTTCTAGTTGGGCGATTCCCTCAGGTCCGGATGCAGCCACTGTGACCTCGAACGTAAAGGATTCCAGCAGATCTTTTAAAATCTCTCTGGAAGTCGCGTTGTCATCCACCACCAGGGCTTTCATACCGCGCAAATCTTTTGTCGGTCGAAATATTTTTTTGGTTTTTTCTTTTCCCAGACCGAAGTTGGCGGTAAAACTAAACGTACTGCCCCGGCCCCGCTCGCTTTCCACCCAAATTTCCCCGCCCATCATCTCTGCCAGCCGCTTGCTGATCGTTAAGCCCAGACCGGTGCCGCCATATTTGCGGGTGGTAGAGGAATCGGCCTGCATAAACGGTTGAAACAGCTTGGCCGCCTGTTCGCTCGTCATGCCAATGCCGGTGTCTTGAACCGAAAATTTTAAGGTCGCTTGGTCACCGTCTTTTTTGACCAATTCGGTGGAGACCACAATCTCCCCCGAATCTGTAAATTTAACAGCGTTGTTTGATAAATTAATCAGAATCTGCCCCAGCCGCAGGGGATCACCGACCAGTGCCGAGGGTACGGATGGATCGGTCTTAAAAAGCAGCTCCAGCCCTTTTTCCTGGGTCTTGATGCCCACCAGGGTGGATATGTTGTCGAGAGTATCCTCTAATTGAAAATCCACGGACTCCATGTCCAGTTTGCCGGCTTCGATCTTTGAAAAATCCAGGATGTCGTTGATGATCCCCAGCAGGGATTTGGCGGAGATATCCACCTTTTTCAGATAGTCGTATTGTTTGGGCGTCAGATCGGTTTTCAGCGCCAGATGCGCCATCCCAATAATGGCATTCATGGGCGTGCGGATTTCATGACTCATGTTCGCCAGAAAATCGCTCTTTGCTTTGGTGGCATCTTCGGCTTGATTTCGGGCTTCATCGAGATCTTCCATCATGTTCAGCATGGCCAGGCGGGCATCATCCAATTCATTGACACGGTTCGCTAAAGCTTCATTTGCGTCTTGCGTTTCTGTATATAAGCGGGCATTCTCAAGCGCAATCCCCAAATTTGCGGCAATCGTACCCACCAGGCGCAGATCATCCTCGGTGTACCGATTCGGTTGAGGATGTTGCACGCTGAGAACGCCGATCGCCTTTTTTCCGGCCAAAATCGGCACCCCAAGATATGTCTCACAGTCGTTGGCCGCAATAATTGCGCCTTGGTCAATCTGCTGCTGTAATGTTTCACATAATAAGGGTTGCGCCGATTGAAGAATCTTTGAAGTCAATCCCTGACCCACTGGCATCGATGGTTGCTGTCTTTCGTGGGTACCAGCCTTGAAATATGGAAAATAAATCTTTCGGGCCTGCTTGTCATACAAGGCGATATAGAGGGTGTGGGCTTGTAGCAATTCGCTGAGTGTCTGGCTCGCGATGTCAATCATTCGCTGAAAATCCAGTTCTCCTGTTAGTTCCTGCACCACATGATTAATGATGGCGAGCTCGGCGTTGCGTTGTCTTGTTTCCGTCAGCAGAAGAGCGGTTTCTTCCTCCATCTTCTTGCGCTCGGTTATGTCTTGAGCGAATACCGCCACTCCAATGATTGCACCCGTTTCACCCTTAACCGGATAATAAATAGAATTAAAACGAAGTTCTTCATGCACTTCTTCCAGCGCAACGGGGGAACCTTTTTCGATGACCCGATCAAAATGAACTTTCATTACATTGCGCATATCGTCCGGAAGTAAGCTGAAAATATTTTTACCAACCATATCTATAGAAGTCATCTGAAGTCTTTGAGCACTTGTCTTGTTGGCTGCAAGGACGGTTGCTTCATTGTCCAACAAAAGAAGTGTTTCTTGAGTAGCGTCAAGCAAACCCCGCTCCGCCGCCCTGCTTTCTTTGAGAGCTTCGAAGGAATTTTTTAATTGCTGCGTCATGCTGTTGAAAGCAGCTGAAAATTCCCCCATAAAATCGACTTCACGACTGAAATCACCTCTGGCGATCTGTTGCGTCGTCCAGGTCAGGTGTCTCAAACTGGCCTGCAAATTTTTAAGCGATTGCAGTATGAGCATCTTCCCTTTAGGAGCTTCAAAACTCAAGTCCCCTCTGGATAAGGTGTAAATCAGCTCTGTAACTCCGTTATATTCAGCTATGAATTTGTTTATATAGCTGACCGCTTGCTTGATTTCATTGTCCGGATAATCCTCAGGCAGCTCGATGGGTGCCGGCTTTTTACCATTGAGGATCAGATAAAATGCTTCTGTTATTTTATCGATATCTTTTTCTTTTACACTAAGCATGCGCTTATTCCTTAAGCGATTGACTTCGCCTCAAACCGACAGACCCTGTCGCCCGAGCACCAGCAATCGACTTCTTTGGCGCTAAAGCTTTTACCGGTGTACTCAGAAAGCAAGCCGCTGATAAATCCCTCATCATAGGTGCAGATGGTTTCATCACTGGCCGGCAAGCCGGAGCAATCCAGATCTTCAGCAACAGTCAGCATGAAGTTCATTTTTTCAAGGTCGGCTTCTTCGATTCGTAAAATGCCGATTTTGAGTTTTTTAAGCAATTCCTGGAGCTCGACCACAAATTCATTAAAATCATCTTTTTGGGTGATCAGTTCTTTACAAAACTCTTTCC
>JASFIV010000106.1:0-14035 GCA_050122475.1 Desulfobacterales bacterium
TGGAGGTTATGGTTGCCATGGCGGTGCTATCAATTGTTCTGGTGAGCGTCTATCGCATGCATTCCCAGACCCTGACCATGAACACCGCAGCGCGCTTTTACACCCAGGCGCCTTTGCTGGCCCAAAAGAAAATGGCCGAAGTCTCTACAACTTCTTCAGGAATTTTCGCGTCGGATTCAGGTGATTTCGGTGAAGATTTCCCGGGATACAGCTGGCAGGTATCCGCGAACGATGTGTCCTCTGAATTACTCGGAGAAGTCGCCGACGATTTTAAACGCATAGACGTTACCGTGGCGTACCTAAACAACCAATTCTCATATCGCTTAACCACCTTTCGCTTTCAGAGGGAATAATAGAATGATTGCGGATTTCGGATTGCGGATTTCGGATTTTATCGTACTGCGACGCAAACATAGCGCCGTAACGAAATCATACCCAGCACAAGCACGACGGTACCGCAAATACATTGGATTCTCCACTAGCCAGCGCGGTGCTGCCGGCTTTACGCTGATGGAGATACTGATCGCCATTGCAATTCTGGCCATCGTGGTCACAACGGCCTTAGCGTCGTTTAATGCCGTATTTTCAACCACCGAGGTGCTTGACGACGGTGCGAAACTATATGAAATGGCCCATACCTGTATGAAACGCATCGTGCTGGACCTTACATCGATGCACATTAGCCTACGGCCCCTGTACAAAACGCCCGAATTTGACCAGCCGCCGGACCCATATCGCCTGGTCGCCACCGCTGAAGAGACCGGTGGCACAGGATTTGCACAAAATATAAGATTTACCAGTCGAGCCCATCTGCCCTTTGAAAAGAGTACCGGGAAAGGGATCGTTGAAATTGTTTATTACTTCCAGACCACAAATGACGGGTATCTGGAGCTAAGACGGGCAGATAATGCGTATCCGTATCCTGAATTTGAAAAAAAAGGCAGCGATCCGGTTTTGTGTAAGTATGTCAAATCCTTGTCGTTTAAGTTTTACGACGCAGACGGAATTGATTTTGATGCCTGGGATTCGGATTCGGATGAATTCGGCTATGCAACACCCACAGCAATTGCCGTGAAACTCGAGTTGGCTAAAAATGCCGAGACGCATACCTTCGAAACGATGGTGTCCCTGCCCCGGATTCGGGAGCGGGCGGAATAACAAATGCTTGGAATGAGCCAAACAATCAATAACAACCGGGGCATTGCACTCTTGCTGGTCATTTCCGTAACGACCATTTTGATTGCAGCGGCCCTGGAGTACAATCGCCGGGCACGCTTTACGGTCCTGTCAACGGCGGCCGCAAGGGATCGTCTGACGCTTTCGCAAATGGCCTCCTCAGGTGTTCATGCCGCCATGGCTTTGCTGGCAAAAGATCGTGCCGAGTCGAATTTTGATTCATTAGAAGAGGACTGGGCCAATCCGGATAAAATAAATGAACTATTGAACGATCTATTGTTTGACGAAGGCGAGCTCACCGTGACGATCAGCGATGAAATGGGTCGAATTCAAATCAACGCCCTGGTCACATTTCCCGATAGCCGCAATTTCAACGATTCTCAACGCCTGATGCTCGAGCGGTATTTAAATTTTTTAAAGGATGCCACTGAGGAAACACCGGAAGATAACCAGCCACCGGCGATTATCAATTCAATAAAAGACTGGCTGGATTCCGGCGATGATGATGCGATAACCGGGCTCAGCGGTGCTGAGTCGCCATATTATCAGGATTTGAGCCCGTCCTACAGCAGCCGCAATGGCCCCATGGCGGACATTCATGATTTATTACGGATCAAAGGCATCACGCCTGAAATGTTCTACGGCAGCTCTGAAAAGCCCGGTTTAGCAGAGATATTAACCGTACATGGCATGAAACCGGGGGCCGGCACCGGTTTTACATTCCCCGGAAAAATAAATGTGAACACCGCTGATCTGCCGGTACTAGTGGCGCTGATGCCGTCTGAAAACCCTGAATTGGCCGCGGCTTTTTATGATTTGCGCCAGCAGGCCGCCACCGATAAAAACACACCTGATTTCTCAAACCTGACATGGTATAAAAATATTGCTGGACTCGGTGACGTAAATCTGGATACAAAGCTACTGACCACCGCCAGCGACATATTTCGAATTGTATCCGAAGCCAAAGTGAATGATTCCGTATTAACCGCTACGGCAGTAGTTGAACGGCAAAAAAATGAAAAAAGCGGCAAATGGACCTGTAAGATATTAAGCTGGCACACGCAATAGCGCCTCATTCAGATATGCCAGCCGTTATTGACATTGAGTTCAAGCTTATAAACTGTTAAAATAAGGGTTTAGGTTCCAGATCCTTAAACAATCAGAGATTCGATGAGCAGAAAAGTTCTCGGCATAGATATTCGAAATCAGTCGCTGACCGCAGTGCTCTTAAACAGTAGCCTGCGGGAGTATCACGTGGACGATTTTATGCGCATTCCATATTCCGGCCCCGATGATCCGGAAAGAAGCCTGTCGGCTGCTCTGGAAACCCTGAAGGAAAGAATGGACCTGACCGGCAGTGACTTTGTTGTTTCGGTACCGGCCCACCAGTTTATTTTCCGCAACATGCAGGTTCCTTTTCATAATGCCAAAAAAATCCGGATGGTTCTGCCCTTTGAGCTCGAACCCAGCCTGCCCTTTGCGGTGGAGGACTTGGTTATTGATTTTCACGTATTGAACGGCGCCCAGGCGGGAGACCAGACAGACCTGATTGCAGCGGCAATCGAAAAAAGCCAGCTGGCACCTTACATCGAGGCCCTGGCATCGGTGAATATCGACCCGGAAAAGCTCACGCTCAGCGGCTTGCCGGTTGCACAGTGTCTGGCCCATCAGGCAGATCCGCAGGAAGATTTGATCTTTATCGAAATTGACGAGACGCACGCCACTCTTTTTGTCCTGAAGGGCGGACGCATGCAACTGATACGATCGTTTCCGCTACCGGCAGCCGGGCCTGCAAAGACCTCCATGCTATGTGCACAAATCCAGCAAACACTTGCGGCTTTTCAGGAAACATCAACATTGGGTTTTGAACCTATCGAAGCGGTCATAAATGATACCGGAGACATCGATGATAAAATGGCGCAAGATATCTCCAAATTTTTGGAAATACCGGTCAAAGTTTCTTCGATCGCTGAACAAATGAACATTCCGCTGAACACCGATACAGTAAACGAATGGGTCCCGGGTCAAATGGAAAATGCCCTGTCACTGGCATTAATGGAAGTTGAAGGCTATCCGGTTCTGAATTTCCATAAAGGCCAGTTTGCCGCTCAAAAGTTTTTCGCCAAGCATAAAAGCGCCCTGATAAAAACGGGCATATTGGCTGCAGCCGTGCTGGTGTTGATGTTTTTTAACCTGATGATGCAAACCCGTACGCTTAACAAACGCATCGATACCATCAACGATCAAATGACCCAGATATTTAAAGAGACATTTCCGGAGATAAAATCCGTAAAATATCCTTTCAAGGAAATGCAGGCTAAAATGCGCGAAACCAGGGGCAATGAGGGCTTTCAGAGCGAAACCGGTCCCCATGTCCGCAGCATTGACATCATAAACAATATCAGCGAAAAAATACCGGCCAATATTACAGTTAATCTGAACCGGCTGGTCATTCAGCCGGAAAATGTGTTAATCTCGGGCACAACCGATACCTACGAATCGGTGGATACGATTAAAAGTCGTTTAGAATCTGTTCGACAATTTGAAAAAGTCACCATTAGCTCAGCCAATCTGGATCGCTCGGGCAAGGAAGTTCAGTTTATGCTCAAGGTGGAGCAGTAAAGATCGGTAGCAAGGGTCGATATGGAATTTGTTCACAAATACCTGAATTTAAAAAAACTCAATCGTCGCGATAAATATATCGTATATGGCGTCGGCTGCGTTCTGGCGCTCCTGGTCATCGTACAGTTCATCATCCGGCCTTTTTTTGAAAATAAAAAACAGCTGGAGCGATCCTTACAGACCCGAAAGGTAGAGCTTAAGCAGATGAGAGAGCTTCAGGCGGAGTACAGGGCCCTGAAGGGCAAGATGCAGATGTCTCAGGTTCGTGTCAACAAGAGACAAAAAGGATTTACGCTTAATTCGTTTCTGGTTCAGACGGCGGGCCAGGTGGGGATCAAAGACCGCATCAGTTCTATCAAGCCGACGACAACAGCCCAGAAAAACAGCAATTTTAAACTATCTCGAGTTGAAATGAAATTGGATGCCATTTCACTGGAACAGTTGACCGCGTTTTTGCATGGTGTTGAAACATCCAAAAATATGGTCATGGTCAAGAAACTATCCATTTCAAAGAAAGACAAAAAAGAGGGCCTCATAAACGTGATTATGCAGGTTGAAACCATTGAGACCTAACATCATTTCTGATTGCGTTAAACTGCAATCAGAAATTATTTGTTATTGGTTATTGGTTATTGGTATAAAAGGACTTGAATTTCATTTTATCAAAAACAATCAGTGAACTATAAAATTAGAAAGCTCCAAGCCGGAGACAGAATTTAATTTCTAATAACAAATAACAATTAACGTATAGCAGCAACGGGGATGAATTTTTTTAAAACGCGATTTGCCTGGGCCGCATACATCATCGGTGCTGCGCTGTTGTTTTTATATGTTTTATTTCCATCCGAACTGGCAGAACAATATCTGGCGAATATGATTCGTCAGATGCATCCGAACCTGACGATGGAAATTGGCCGACTCAAGGTGGGATTCCCGCCGGCTGTGAAACTGTATGACGTTAGCATTTATCACTCAGGGCGAAATATCGCCGATTTGGAGAATGTGAAAATATCGCCACATCTTTTATCCTTATTTTTGGCGACAACCCATATATCGTTCAAGGGAAGCGGCTACGGTGGTAATTTTAAGGGCGATGTGGACATTATCAAAAAGGCCGATGACCGCGAAATTGTCATCGATGCTGATCTTGCCGGAATTCAGGTCCATCAACTGGAGGCACTGCAGGCTTTTACGACCCACAGGCTATCCGGCATTCTGGACGGCACAGTGACATTGACGACCCAGGTGCCCCAACAGGCGCTCACTGGCGATCTGATTCTAACAGACGGCAAGATTGAATTATCACCGCCTTGGCTCGCTCAAAGGGAGTTGACGTTTGACAGCATTGAGGCCCAACTGATATTTAACGGTCACTCCCTGACCATTGAACACTGTGAACTGATTGGCAACCAGCTCGATGGTGAGGTGGCTGGTTCGATCAGGCTCAGTAATCATTCGTCAAGCAAGATTTTGGATTTAACGGGTAATGTAAGGCCGCATGCGGAGTTACTGGCCCGTTTGGGCAACCAGGTCCCCAAACTGCTAGAAAATAAAAATGTGCAGACCCAGGGCGTTCCTTTTAAAATCAAAGGGCCCATGGAAGCGCCCACATATTCTTTTTATTGAACCACCGCTTGGCTCGAAGCGCCTGCTGAAGTTTAAATGGCGCGGGAAACGGTGGCGAGTCAATTACAGCTGAGGTGTCGCGAGCGGGCAATAAGCGCCCGGAATGAGGCTGATGGTATTTACACCCAAAAAATACTTTATGATCATCAACGTGCTGCTGATTACCGCTGGCCTGTATTTTGGTGTCAGCGCCTTTTATACAATTGGTACTGCCTGGCTGGGGGCACCTGTTGAACAGCCGTCAAAAGCTTCATCAAAAGCAACCACTAAGCCTCCGGCGGAAACCCGGCCGCTCTCTGCCTATAGCGCCATTGCACAACGGAATTTATTCAATACCAATCCGGATACCGTGGCACCAGCTCGAACGATTAATGTCGACAACCTAAAAGAGACCGATCTGAAATTAAAACTATGGGGTACGGTAGCCGGCGAGGGGCGTCGGGCGTATGCCGTTATCGAGGATACCAAAACCAGAGAACAGAACCTGTATCGCGTTGGAGATTCCATTCAGAATGCAACCCTAAAGATGATTTTAAGACAAAAAGTGGTTCTGAGCGTCAGCGGCCAGGACGAAATTTTGGGAATGGAAGAGCCCGGCTCCGTTAAAAGAGGTGGTGCTCGCCCGAGTTTAGCCAGACAGGAATCCCAACCGCCGAAAATGCCCGTATCCGCCTATCCGCGGCAACTGACACTCAAAAGCGATCAGATTGAAAGCGCGCTGGAAAATGTGGATCAACTCATGGAACAGGCCCGCATCAGGCCTCATATCGAAGAGGGCCGGCCAGCCGGGATTTCTATTACCGGGATTAAACCCAACACGGTTTTCAGAAAAATGCGGTTGCGCAATGGTGACATTATTACCGGCGTCAACGGCGCCCCGATCGAATCGGTGGAAGATGCGATGAAGGTATTTGGTGACCTATCATCGGCTTCAGAGATTCAGCTGGAAATAAAGCGCCGCGGCCGCACACGGACCCTGAATTATAAAATCGAATAAAATAAACGGTTAAGAAAATGAACGGTAATGTCAAAAGCAATATAATACGAATGATCGCGACATTGGCAATCGTTGCAATGGTGCCCTTCTTATGGATCACTTCCAGTACCGCTCAGGAAGCCAAGCCGGAATCAGAGCAATTTGTCTCAATTGACTTCAATAATGTGGATATCAATGTTTTCATCAAGTTTATGAGCGAACTGACCGGAACTAATTTTGTCGTCGATCAGCGTGTCAAAGGCCGGGTGACGATTATATCACCCTCGAAAATATCGATTAAAGAAGCGTATCAGGTATTCCAATCGGTCCTGGAAGTTCATGGTTATACCACGGTCCAATCCGGAGAGGTCGTCAAAATTGTCCCGTCCCCTGACGCCCGTTCTAAAAGCATTGAAACCCGTCTGCGGGAAGAGGCGACCGATCCCGAGGATCGGGTGGTCACGCAATTGATACCGCTAAAATACGCCGATCCGGTTGAAATTAAGCGGCTGTTTACTCCCATGGTGTCTAAAAGCAGTGTTATTTTGGCCTATCAGCCAACTCAGATGATGATTATCACCGATATGCTGTCCAATATTCAGCGCTTGCTTAAAATCCTTAAAAAAATAGACGTGCCCGGCATCGGTCAGCAAATCTCTGTGATTCCCGTTGAGTACGCCGATGCCACCAAGATGGTCAACCTGCTGAATACGGTTTTCAAACCCACGCGCAAACGCCCAAAAGGCGCTCAGGATGAGGCGGTTACCATGGTGGCTGATGAGCGTACCAACGTCATCGTCCTGCTGGCCAACGAGGTTGACACCCTGCGCATCAAACAACTGATCGCCATGATTGACAAGGAAACCCCCCGCGGTAAGGGCAAAATCCATGTTTATTATTGCGAACATGCCAACGCTGAAGACCTGGCCAAAGTGCTACAGGAGGTGCCCACCCAGCAGACCGGTGCTGCCCCGGCCAAGGGCAAAGCGCCTACTCCGCTGGTTGCCGGCAAAGTCAGGATCTCGGCCGACAAATCCACCAACAGCCTGATTATCCTAGCGGACCAGGAAGATTACCTTGTTCTGGAGGAGGTGATTAAAAAACTGGATATCCCGCGCTCGATGGTCTTTATCGAGTCGCTGATCATGGAAGTAGCCATGGACACCAGCTTGGATATCGGGATCGACTGGCAGGCGTTTGGAGAGGTGAGAGATGCGAACGTCGGTGCCACCTTTAGCGATCGCATCCAGCCCAGTACCGATCCGGGCACCGGGCTTCCGATCAATCCGTTTTCAGGCGGCTTTACGGTCGGCTTGATCAGCGGCACGACCGAAATTGCCGGTATTACCGTCTCCAATATCTCGGCGATCATAAATGCCGTCAAAACCGACGACGAATTCCGCATTTTGTCCACACCCCAGATATTGACCACCGACAATGAAGAAGCCCAGATTTTCGTGGGTGAAAATAGACCCTATCAGACCCGATCCACTACCGATCCTTCGGGCGGAACATTTGAATCCTTTGAATACCGGGATGTGGGAAAAGTCTTAAAAATCACACCCAGTGTGACCGAAGGCCGCCTGGTGCGCATGAAAATTTCCCTGGAGGTAAAAACCGTTGATCTGGCCTCAACCCTTACCACTGCATCTACCCTTCCGGTAACCCAGAAGCGTACGGTCGATACCACCGTTATCATCAAAGACAACCAGACGGTGGTCATCGGCGGTTTGATCGATAATGCGAGCACACGCAACGACACCAAAGTCCCGGTGCTGGGGGACATGCCGCTACTGGGCTGGATGTTTCGCAAACGAACCGAGACCAACGAAAAAACCAATCTGTATATTTTCCTGACGCCACGGGTCATCAAAAGCCCCCTGGAGGCCCAGGAAATCTATGAAAATAAGAAAGATCAATTCGGCACCGTCGAAGAAGGCGGCATAAAACTATATCAACAAAAAGAACAGACACCCAAGGTCATCGAATAGGGTGTCAAAGTGTCGAGCACTGGAGCGTTGGAGTATCGGAGTATTTCTTATTGCAGATTGCGGATTGTGGATTTTGAATACACGATTCGTTTGGCATTTCAATCTGCAATCCGCAATTGATTTTTCTCCAGCACTCCATTATCACGATACTTACGGATGACGATCAGCCTAAATTGGGCCTTTTACGAAAATATTGTAACCAACGATTATGATTTCACGTTTAACCGATATACTCAAAGACAAATTCGGCCTTGATGAAGAGCACCTGGCTGAAGCCCAGCGCCTGCATACCGAATCCGGTGAACATATTGGTCAGATTTTAATCGATCAAAAAAATTTATCAGAAGACCAGTTGCTGGAAGCGCTTAGCATTCAATACGGCATGCCCTTTTGGTCCCGTTTGCCTTTTGAGAGCACGGAATCTGATTTCACCGATAAAGTCTCCATCCAGTTTTTAAAGAAATATCATCTGGTCCCTCTGGAGTACACCGAGGCCATCTCTGCGAAAGATTGCGGCCTGAAACCCCATAATGATTCTAAAAACGACGCAATTCAATTCCAGCCGGGCTGCGTAATTGCCATCAATGACCCGCTCAATTTTCAACCGCTGGATGACCTCGTCAAAACCATCGGAATCACCGATTATCGGGTCGTCCTGTCCACCCGCGAGGCAATCGTAGCAGCCATCAATTTACAATATGATTTGCGCCGTGATTCTGCCGAGCAGCTGGTACAGGACATGGAGGAAAACGGCAGCAATATTATCAGCGAAATTGAAGAAACCGCTGATTTGCTGGATGACACTAGTGATGCACCGATCATCAAACTGGTCAATCACATCATCTCGCAATCCATCAAAGCGCGGGCCAGTGATATTCATTTTGAGCCCTACCAGAACAGTTTTACGGTTCGTTATCGGGTCGACGGGATTCTGTACGATCTGCTGACACCGCCCAAATGGATTCAGCCGGCTTTAATCTCACGGGTTAAAGTTATGGCCAAAATGAACATCGCTGAAAAGAGATTGCCCCAGGACGGGCGCTTTGAAGTCAAGATCGGCGATCAGGATATCGATGTGAGGGTATCCACAATCCCGACCGCTTTCGGTGAACGGCTGGTCTTAAGGCTGCTCAACAAATCCGGCTCTTTGCTCGAGCTGGAAGATCTGGGCCTTGAGCTCAGCCGCTTGAAGTTACTGAAGCGGCTCGTGTCGACCCCTAACGGCATTATTCTAAATACCGGCCCCACCGGTAGCGGTAAAACCACAACGCTGTATGCAATTTTGTCATCTATCAACGAGCCCAACATCAATATCATCACCATTGAGGATCCGATTGAATATCAAATCAAAGGTATCAGCCAGATACAGGTTAACCCCAAAATAGAGCTGACGTTTGCCCGCGGCCTCAGATCAATCGTGCGCCAGGACCCGGATGTCATTTTGGTTGGCGAAGTCCGTGATAAAGAAACCGCCGAGATAGCGGTTCAATCCGCTTTGACCGGGCACCTGGTGTTTTCGACCCTGCATACCAACGATTCCGCCAGCGCGATTACCCGACTGGTCGACATGGGGGTCGAGCCTTTTTTAATTTCATCGTCTATCCTGGCGGTGGTCGCTCAGCGTCTGGTGCGGGTGCTTTGTGAAGACTGTCGCCGCGTCTATGAGCCCAACCCGATTTATTTGAAAAGTATAGGCTTTTCAGCGGAGCTTTTCAGCGAACATACGGTATACAAAGCGCTGGGATGTGAAAATTGTTTTAACACCGGTTACCGGGGGCGGCTGGGTATATTTGAGATCATGGTTTTAACCGAGCGTTTAAAAAGTCTGATTCTTAAAACTTTTGATTCAAACCGCATTAAAAATGAAGCCGTGCGACAAAAGATGAGAACGCTGCGCCAGGACGGAATGGCCAAGGTATTGAAAGGCTTGACCACGGTTGAGGAAGTACTACGCGTCACGCAGAAGTAATCCATGGCCTCTTGCAGCTTGCTTCTGGCTGCTGGCTGACCCTTGGGCGACAAAATTACTGCCACCAAGATGCCAAACCAGACGCCTGCTACCAGCGTCTCAAAGCTCAATAATACTACTCGTACAACTTAACTCATAAAAGAGGGCACAGAGTAGAAGCATGACATCTCTGTGCCCTTCATGTTTTTAGCTTTTATAGTGGTTGTCAAAAACGTTCCGATTGCAGAACGTTTTTTTGCTACAACACTTATGCCGCCATCCTTTTTCCGGAACACTATAATGACAAGCGGTATAAATAACGAGCGCTTCTTTTTGACTATATAAACAAAACTCTAACAAACTGCTTTCGACAAGTTTTTTAGCCAGCAGCAAGTCGCCAGCGGCCAGTAGCCGATTCATTCAACTTGTGCTTGCCGCGGCGACTTGTCCCGGCGACCTGTGGGGTCGAAGCCTTAAGGCGAAGCCCCAAGAATTTTAATGCGAAGACGGGTTTTCTGATCTCTGTCCTCTGACTTCTGTCTTCTGTCCTCTGTTATTCCAAATTCCTGACCGGCAGCGCGCGGTAGCCGCGTTTATGCGCTTTGCGTACCGTGTAGTGATAGACGTTGTCAAAATTGAAAATCCGCGCGGTCGGAGCGATTGGGTCGGTTTCGGAAGTCCACACCCAGCCGCAACTTAATTTAATCTCGGGCACCGTCTTTACCCACTGACCACATTCGGTTTCATATCCTCTGGCACCCTTATCGTCAAGCAGCAGGCTTTGTAGTTCAGCCAGGGTTGGCAGGCGCCAGTTGTCGTATCGCTTCGGGATCGTATCGGGAAAGGTAAATTGCACCCATTTTTCGGCCTGTATCCAGTTGATATCACCCTGATTGTCCGTTTTCGACCACATCAGATTCAGTTTTTGGTCGGTAACGGTTCCGTCGCCGTTATCGATAAACCGATCAGCGGCCATCACCGGGGCCCAGCCGATCAAGATCCCGGCGACCAGGATAACGAGCGTTGTAAAAAAGTGCCTGAACATCTTGCCCTCCTTCCAGGGCGACAGCCCCCAGTTACGATAAGTGGATTTGTTTCTTCAGACGTTCAGCAACGTGTTCATCCCGATAGGATAGTATTGGAATCGGGGAACGGCGGAAAACTCTTTCGGCAACAGATCCGATCAGGGCGTATTCGAGATCCGTGCGACTCTTAATGCCCATGATGATTAAATCGACATCTTCTTTAAGCGCCACTTTCAATATTTCCTCGCTGGGATTGCCGACCTTAATGACCATGCGAATTTTTTTAGATGGATGGCCGATTTTTTTTAAAATCTTATCAAATTCCTGTTGGCGCTCGGTTTTGACGTCGGCCACGTAATTTTCGCCGTCGACCTCATAGCCCATATCCGCAATGGTTGCCACGGCATCGACATCACGCGTATTAATGATGCTGGTGCAAATCAACTCGGCACCCATGCTATCGGCAATACCTGTCGCGTATGTCAGCAGGCCTTCAGTATAACGGTTCATGCCAACCGCCACCATAATCTTTTTTTCAGCACCCATGTTCATGTCCTTTCATGCGGCGACCGGCTCGGCAACTGGTTTGGGTGTGCGCGGCCTTTGCATCAGGTACAACAGGCCGTAAACCGCCAGACCGATTAAATAGGTCCAGTAGCGCTGGTCGTGCGGGAGTCCAATCCAGCTGGCAATTAAATCCGGACGCATCAAATTTAAGGTGACGAATAAAAACAGCGGGATTTCATAAAATCGATTCCGAGCCACAAACCATCCCTGGGTTGCCGATGCAAAAGCGAAGTTGCCGACACAGGCCATGACAAAGATCAACAGCCCCTGAGGCCAGTTGTTGATGTTATGCAGGATCAGGTCGGAGTTGAAAATAAACATGAACGGCAGGATGGCGGTGCGAATATCATACATGAACCCCTGCAGACCGGTCGGAATCGGCGGCGACTTGGCGATTGCAGCGGCCGCATAGGCCGCCAATCCCACCGGGGGTGTATCATCAGCAAGAATACCGAAATAAAAGCAGAACAGATGCGCGGCCATCAGCGGTACAATAAATCCCTGCATTCCGCCGATGGTGACAATTGCCGGGGCGGTCAACGACGCCATAACAATATAGGTAGCAGTGGTGGGCAAACCCATTCCAATGATCAGACTGGCCACAGCGGTAATCACCAGCATCAGAAAAATGTTGCCGCCTGAAAGCGTATCGATGATCTGGGTGATCAGCTGGCCCAGACCTAATGCCACCACGCCCACGATAATGCCGGCGGCGGCGGTTGCCAGGGCTACCGACACCATGTTGCGTGCGCCGGAGGCCAGGGCCGAAAAGATGTCGATAACACTTTGTTTAAAGGCCGGTCCCAGCGGTTCTTTGTTCAAATAGGCTTTGACCGGATTCTGCAAGAACATCACGATCGCCATCACCCAGATGGCGTTGAAGGCCGCCAGCTCCGGCGAGTGACGCACCACGATCAGCTCATAGAGCAGGAAACACAGCGGTATGAGGAAATGCGCGCCACTCAATAAGGTTTTAAAAAAAGGCGGCAGCTCGGCGCGCGTCATACCCCGGAGTCCCAGCTTGGAGGCTTCAATATGGGTAATGAAAAACAACGCCGCGTAGGAGGCAAAGGCGGGGACCGCTGCTGCCTTGATGACATCAATGTAGGGGACATTGACATATTCGGCAATAATAAAGGCGGCAGCGCCCATGATCGGGGGCGCCAGTTGGCCGTCGGTGCTGGCGGCCACCTCGACGGCGGCTGCTTTGGTGCCCGGGTAGCCAACCTTTTTCATCAGCGGGATCGTAAACGTACCGGTGGTAACGATGTTGGCGATACTGGAGCCGGATACCAAGCCGGTCAGCCCGCTGCCCATGATGGCGGCCTTAGCCGGGCCGCCTTTAAACCCGCCCAGCAGGGCCAGTGCCAGCTTGATGAAATATTGCCCTGCCCCGGCTTTGTCCAGCATGGCGCCGAAAAGGACAAATAGAAACACAATGGTGGCCGACACATCCAGCGGTATACCGTAAATCCCTTCAGTCGACATGGTCATCTGCCCCATCAGGCGGTTGAGCGATGTGCCCTTGAAAGCGATCAAATCGGGCATATAGGGGCCTAAAAACGAGTAGAGGATAAAGATGGTTGCAATCACCGGAAGGGCCGGCCCGATGACACGGCGCGTGGCTTCCAGCAAGAGCACAATCAGGATAAAGCCGATGACGATATCCCGCGTGATGGGGGCGCCGTAACGTGTGATCTGCCCAGCATAATCGATGACGATATAAATCGCTGCAAAGGCGGCAATGATGCCGATGATATAATCGAGAATGGGGATTCTGTTTTTGGCTGAAAAGTACTTTAAGCCGAAGCGCGTTTTCTTGAAAAGGGGATAATTTAGAAAAACGATCAGAAGGGCAAAACCCAGGTGAATGGCTCGAATGAAGGTTGAATCCATGATCAGCCAGCTGGCGATGGACAGCTGAAAAATACTCCAGCAAACCGCGACTGTGGGAATCACATACTTTTGCCAGCCTCTGGGTTTTCTTCCAATGCCTTCTTCTTCTTCGGCCATCCGCCTTGCGATTTCAATGCCCTCGTCCTTTTCTTCGATTTCGTGGTTACTCATAATAATCACCCCATCTTTCAGGAAAGTTTGACGGCAA
>JASFIV010000107.1:0-13916 GCA_050122475.1 Desulfobacterales bacterium
AATGCGGCTGCCGTCCAGCGGCGGAATGGGAATCAGGTTAAACAGGGCCAGCACACAATTTATGATCACACTGTATGTCAATAGCTGCAAAAAAATGATTGCCGGTAACGCCAGCTGTGTCTGCACCCAGAACGCCTCTGTCGTCGAGATCATCTGAAAAAGCGCCGCAGAAATAACCGCCAGAATCATATTTGTCAATACACCGGCGGATGCTACCCATATGGTGCCTTTGCGAACCTCACGCAAATTGGCGAAATTAACCGGTACCGGTTTGGCATAGCCGAAAATGACGGGCGAGCCGCTCAACTTTAAGGCCACCGGCAAGAGAAATGATCCGAATATATCAAGATGTTTTATCGGATTTAACGTCAAACGACCGGCCAGGCGTGCGGTCGGATCACCCAGTCTATGGGCCACATATCCGTGCGCCAATTCGTGCAATACAACCGCAACGATCAACGGCAACATCATCAAGATAAATTGAACAACAGCAAAATTACGGAACATAATTTCTGGCAAAATCCAGTTCGTCTTTTTTTGTTTTGAGCTCGCCGTTTAATTTGGCATCCAGCGTCGCCTTAAAAATGTCCCGATAAATCGGTCCGGGCTTCACTCCGATGTCGATCAGATCCTTACCTCTTATGGAGACACCAATCTTTCGCAGACCGGTAAAATAATGGGAAATGGCTTTTTTGACTTTATTTTGCCGGGTGATCGCCATCATGAATAAGATCAACTCGGTTCGAAACTCAGAAAGTCTGCGATAAAGCGCACTGTTGGGCAGCGGCAGATTGCGAGCCAAATCCAATACCGCTTTTTCGGCCGCAAATCGTTCTTTGCAAAACATTTTGCGATAGTGCGGTGCCAGCTCAAAACGATCGCATATTTCTTCTGATCGCTGTGGGTCGCAGGAATTGATCAGGACCAAAAAATAAACGACCCACTTCATATAGGATTCATCCAAAAAAAGCAAATCATGCCAGGCCAGCGCCTGTTTGGCTGAATTTAATATGGATTTCAGATGGTTGTCGACCTCAATCGATGGGTGAATAAACTTGAGCAAATCAAGTTCATTGAGCCTGATTATGGCCGGCACCGGGTTGTCTTCCTGCAGGATCTGTTTCAGCTCAGTGAGTACCCGACGTCCGCTAAGACCCCTAAAAAAGTCCATGTTGACTGCATTTTCGATAAGTCGATATGTTAATTTGCCGATGGTAAATCCAAAGCGTTGCTCAAATCGAATGGCCCGAAATACCCGGGTGGGATCTTCCACGAAACTCAAGTTGTGCAATACGCGAATGATTTTTTCTTTCAAATCTTTACGCGCAGAGAAAAAATCGATCAGGGTGCCGAATTTTTCGCCATTTAACTGAATCGCTAGGGTGTTGATGGTAAAGTCCCGCCGAAAAAGATCCAGTTTTATTGAGCTCATCTCAACAATCGGTAGCGCGGCCGGAAACTTATAATACTCCAATCTGGCTGACGCAATATCAATTTTAAATCCATCCTCAAAAATGATCACAGCAGTGCCAAACTTTTCATAGGTATGGATGCGTGCCTTTTGCAATTTGGCGTATGTTTTGGCAAAGGCAATTCCGTCTCCTTCAATGACGATATCAATATCTTCATCGGAGCGGTATAGAAAAAGGTCGCGCACAAATCCGCCCACCACATAAGCGCCATATCCGCATTCATCAGCCACTTCGCCAATCGTTTTAAGGATGTTTAATAAACGCTTTGCCAATCTTTCTTTCATGAATTTTACGACATTGCGGGTTTGGGCATGGGTGGGTTCCCGCAATGGATCGGGCACACCGCTGGCATCTTTTTTAGACTGGCGAACCAGGATGTTCAACAGGTCGGTTCGGGTGATGACACCGGCAAGTATAGAGTTGTCGATAACCGGTAAAACACGCTGCTTGTTTTCAATGATTTTTTCCTGCACTTCGTCCAGGTCGGCTTCGGGCTCAACGGTCGCAAATTCAGTCGTCATGTATTCTTTTACCTGAACCGCTTCCAATTTATGATACAAAACCTTTTCGATTACCTGCCGTGTGATATAGCCACACAGCTTTTCTTGTCCATGACTGTTTTCAGTCACCAGAAGGGCATTGATATTGTAGCGGGTCAATAAATCGTTGGCCTCCTTGCACGACACATCGTTTGCAACGGTGATGGCCGGTGACGACATCAGGTTTCTAGCCTGACGTTGGGCTTTGACCTTGCTGTATAGAATCTCGACAAGTTTGTTTTCAACTTGTGCCAGGGTATCGCCCTTTATGGATGCAGAGGCGGCGTACGCGTGACCACCACCACCTAACGGGCTTATTACGCTGCCCACATCAACCTCATTGATTCGACTGCGGGCAACGACATAAATTTTATCTTCCATCCGCCCGATCGCAAAAAGGGCGTCCAGATTTTCCATCTTGACCATTTTTTGAACTAAAAACGCGAAATCCGGCATGTACTTTTCAGTGGTCACTGTCGTGACGACCACATCGATGCCATTGACATTATAGCGCGTCGCGGATTGAATCATATCATTTAGTAAACCAACCTGCTCGGGGCTTAACTCTCTGGCAATTAGATCTGAAACCACATTTAAATTTGCCCCCTTAGACAACAAAAATGCGGCCGCTTTAAAATCCTGTTCTGTTGTGGACGGAAACGTAAATGAGCCGGTATCTTCATAAATTCCCAGACACAAAATGGTGGCTTCATCTGCACTGATGTCGATGCCCTTTTCAGCAATAATCTCGGTAAGCAATGTCACATTAGCCCCGCTCAAGCGAGAAACCTCAATAGCACCCTTAATATCATTGTCCGTAGCTGGATGATGA
Organism: Desulfobacterales bacterium; assembly: GCA_050122475.1. Taxonomy (GTDB): domain Bacteria; phylum Desulfobacterota; class Desulfobacteria; order Desulfobacterales; family JAHEIW01; genus JAHEIW01. Next base: position 2,844 of record JASFIV010000107.1, read on the forward strand.
TCGTAAATGTGAATATCGAGGTCTTTGCGTTTTAATAGCTTGGCCAGCTTCCCGATGCGCTTTGGCTGGCGGGTGTCGACCAGCACCAGCCGGGTGACCTTGCTAAAGTCGATTTGACCGATATCAGCCATGTTAAACAAATAGGCCATTGAATCGATAAAAAAATTCTTCAGGTTTTTTTCTTGAGAGCCTGGGAATACCACCAGCGCGTCCGGGTAGAGCTTCTGCGCCGCCAGCATGGAAGCCAATGCATCAAAATCAGCATTCACATGGGTGGTGATGATGGTCAAACCATCAGTGGTTTTATGTTGGTGTTGTGACGCCATCTGTATGGTGTTTAGTCTTTGGTATGGGGTGTTTAGTATTTAGTGTTTGGTATTTGGGTTTTCATCAATTGATATCATTTTCCCGGTCAACATACAAAACACAAAAAACAAAACATAAAATACATGATAAAATTCGATCTTTTTGGATTTTATCATATTTAAGCTGCTGAAAATAAATCAAATTTCAATTGTTTAGACCCTATCACAATTGTGCCTAGATTGCCAATGGGATTTGACCGCGTATCCGTAGATTTATTGACAACTATTTGAAATCGTTGTAATATTAACAATAATCACCTCTATTTGCAAGCCAAAGGATGCGCTGCGCTACGGTTCGTCTGTGCGCCGGATGCTCACAGGTCGAGTTGTGCGCTTATTGCTGATAATAAAAATCTTAAGTTTCTGCCATGATACGCCGATATACATTCTGCAACTCAGCTTGCTCGACTTCCGTCTACAACTTACACTGTCTGCCGATTTGGCGGATTGAGCATTGGTTTATCTCGGATATCGTTAAAATCGAATACCAATTTATTGGTTCTGAGTTGTCAAATATGATATTAAATAAGATGTAACCACTGGTTTCTGAAGCTTTAAAAAGCCCTTTCGGGCTCGGATTGCTTTTAATATTATGGAGGCTTGATCATGCCAGTTTATCAATGGGTCGGTACCAACAAAAAGAATGAAACCCGCAAAGGCGAAATGGAAGCTGCAAATGAGGCCATCGTGCGATCCAATCTAGTTCGACTTCGCATAAAGCCTACGAAAATAAAAAAGAAACCCAAGGATCTGTTTGAAAATGTTTCCTGGTTGCAACCCAAGGTCAAAGAAAAGGATATTATTCTTTTTGCCCGCCAATTCTCAACGATGATCGATGCGGGGCTTCCCATTATCCAGTGCCTGGAAATACTTCATACTCAGCAAAATAATAAGACCTTCAAGCGAATGATCAAAGAAATCAAAGAGAAGGTTGAAAGCGGTGCCACTCTGGCCGAAGCGCTCAAGCAATTTCCCAAACATTTTGATGATCTATTTGTTAATATGATCGCAGCCGGTGAGGCCGGTGGTATCCTGGACGCGATTTTAAGGCGTTTGGCCGCTTACATGGAAAAGGCCGCCAGACTTAAATCTCAGGTGAAAGGCGCAATGACCTACCCCATTGTCACCCTGATCATTGCCGTGATCGTTTTGGCGGTTATTTTGGTATTTGTCATTCCGGTTTTTGAAGAAATGTTTGCCGATTTTGGTGGCGAATTGCCCCTGCCAACCCAAATTGTGGTCGCAGCCAGCGAAATGGTCAAGAGTAAAATTCTCTACATCATCATCGCTCTCATCATTTTCGGGTTTGCTTTCAAGAGAGCTTATGCCACTCAAAAAGGTCAGGATATGGTTGATGACCTGGTTCTTAAAATTCCGGTTTTTGGCGAACTGTTGCGTAAGGTGGCTGTCGCCAAATTTACCCGAACCATGGGGACCATGCTGGCCAGCGGGGTGGCTATCCTGGAAGCGTTGGATATTGTTGCCAAGACATCCGGAAACCGAACGATTGAAAAGGCCATATACGATGTCCGCTCAGGTATTGCTGAAGGTCGTACGATGGCCGACCCCTTGCAAGAAAGCGGTGTTTTTCCGGCCATGGTGTGCCAGATGATCGGGGTGGGTGAATCCACCGGCGCACTGGACGCCATGCTGGAGAAAATTGCCGACTTTTATGATGAAGAAGTTGACCAAGCCGTTGAGAATATGACCGCACTAATTGAGCCGTTTATGCTCGTATTCTTGGGGGCGACAATCGGCGGACTGGTGGTGGCCATGTATCTGCCGATATTTAAGATGGCCGGTGCCATTTCGCATTAATTTCGTTGGCCCGTCCAAACCGATAACCCGGACATCTCTCTTTTTGATAGCGCCTGTTTGGCGAATACCCTTCATTTATGATATGGCTCGGTGAAGCGCCTTGGCCTCAATGCGGCCCATTTCGGGGGACATCAAATCCCCAAAACGCCTTTCAAGACACGCATTTGATAAACCATGCCGGAAATAGACGATAAAACCAAAATTAAGTGGTTGATATCCATACGCATATTGTTCTCATTCCTATTGTTGGGTGCCGCCATCATACAACAGATGGGGAAATCCGCCGCTCCCATGGACAGATCGCTGGTGGTTCTTTACGGTCTTATTGCTGCGATATTTCTTTTATCAGTCGTATACAGCGCATTTGTCAAACGCGTAAAAAACATCATTCTTTTCGCATTTATTCAAACCGGTATTGATACATTTTTTGTAACGCTCATTGTTTTTTTGACCGGCGGCTTTGTCAGTGTATTCTCGTTTTTGTATTTAGTCGTCATCATTTATTCAAGTATGCTGCTTCCCATGTGGGGGGCGATGGTCATTGCAGCGCTGTGCAGTTTGCAGTTTGGGGCCTTAGTCGAAATGGAATATTTTGGCTTGCTGAGTCCGATCGGTACCAATGGAAATCTACTGGCGAGCGCTTTTGATTGGAGCCAAATATTTTTGAAATTGATCATCACGATGACGGCCTGTTTTGCAGTGGCATTTTTGAGCAGTTTGCTCTCCGAACAAACCCGCAAAACCAAAGAAGAACTGCGCGCCATGGAAGGTCATGTCAAGCGGGTTGAAAAAATGGCCGCCATCGGAGAGATGGCTGCTGGTTTGGCCCACGAAATCAAAAATCCACTGGCGGCATTGACGGGGTCCATTCAACTGTTGAAAGAAGATATGCGTTATGATTCTGATCAGGCGCGCCTGATGCAAATAATTTTACGTGAAGCCGATCGCTTGAGCTCCTTGGCCAATAGTTTTCTCTTTTATGCCCGCCCGCCCGCCGGAAAGGTTGAATCCATAGAACTCAGCCGGGCATTACTTGAAATTGTTGAACTATTTGAAATCGATGGTTCCAACAACGGACGCATCAAAACAACCAAAAATATCTCCTCTGATGTCTGGATTACCATGGACCCCGGTCATCTGCATCAAATTATGTGGAATCTGCTGCTGAATGCGGCTGAAGCGATAGATGGTGACGGCAACATCGAAATTGAGATGTTTCCCATTAAAAACAAGTACGCCTGTGTCAAAATTAGCGATAATGGATGCGGCATATCCGCTGAAACCTTAAAGACGATTTTTGACCCATTTTTTACCACCAAACCCAATGGAACCGGCTTAGGTTTATCGATTGTTCACCGAATACTAGAGGCCAATAATGCCTGGTTAAACGTCGAGAGTCAGATCAATAAAGGCACCACCATCACCTTACACTTCAAACAGATTCCCCCTCCGGGCTAACCTGCCAGATATCAACCGAAGTCGGTCTTGACAGCCGCCGGTAAAATGAGATACCAAATTCAGTTTATATCGGTGAATACCATCGATTTTCACTATTCGTGCGCCGGTGGTTTGAGGCCAACCTAAATATAAACCTATTATTTGATGGTACCGAATGATGGAAAAAACCAGCGAGCTTCTGCAAAAAAGAAAAAATAAGTTTAATACGCTCAAACAAAGTGATCTGCAGCTTTTCCCAAACGACTTTCGGGTATCGCATACCATCGATGAGATCAAAACGCTAGTTGAAACAACGCCCGAAACACTAAAGGCAGATTCGCCATTTTTTGCGGTTGCCGGGCGTATGGTGGCCATTAACCGCTTTGGGAAAAGCACTTTTATCCGTTTTCGTGATCGGAGCGGGCAGCTGCAGGCATATCTTCGCAAGGATCAAATCGGTGATGAGGCCTATCAGCTGCTCAAGCAGCTGGATGTCGGAGATTTTGTGGGTCTTAATGGCGAGATGTTTCAAACCAAAACCGGTGAATGGACCCTGTTGGCTAAAGAATTGAGACTGCTTTGCAAGACCATCCGGCCATTACCGGAAAAATTTCACGGTCTCAAAGATCCCGAAAAACGATATCGCCAGCGATATTTAGACCTGATCATGAACGCCGACGTCAGAAAGCTTTTTATCCAGCGCAGCCGCATCATTCAAGAGATTCGAAATTTTTTCCTGAAGCATGATTTCCTCGAGGTCGAAACGCCGATGATGCAACCCATTCCGGGCGGTGCAGAAGCTGAACCTTTTGTGACCCATCACAACGCGCTGGGCATGGATTTGTATTTGCGCATTGCGCCTGAACTGTATTTAAAGCGTCTGGTGATTGGCGGGTTGGAAAGGGTTTTCGAAATCAACCGCAGCTTCAGAAACGAAGGTATATCAACCCAGCATAATCCCGAATTTACCATGCTTGAATTTTATCAGGCATACGCGACGTTTACCGATCTGATGAATTTAACCGAGCAGCTCTTTTCTACGGTAGCGCAGGCAGTAAGTGGTTCCACAACCATTTCCTATCAAGGCGATACGATTGAGTTGGCTGGCCCCTGGCGCCGATTAACCCTGAAAAAAGCACTGGTGGATATCGGTGGCATCGAGGCGGCACTATTAAAAGACAAAGACGCGCTATTAAAGTTTGCAGCCCACAGTGGAATCCAAATTACCAAGACCGGCCGCTTAGGAAAGATCATCACGAAATTGTTTGATAACCTGGTAGAACCCAAACTCATCCAGCCCACTTTTATTACCGGTTATCCGGTTGAAGTTTCACCGCTGTCCCGTCGCAGCGAGCAGGAACCTGAAATTACCGACCGGTTTGAGCTATTTATTGGCGGCCGTGAAATTGCCAACGGGTTTTCAGAACTCAATGATCCGGTTGACCAGCGAGAACGCTTTAGCCAGCAAGTTGAACGCCGTGCAGCCGGTGATCAAAGTGCGCATCTGATGGACAACGATTATATTGAAGCTCTAGAATATGGCCTTCCCCCGACTGCAGGTGAGGGTATCGGCATTGATCGATTGGTAATGCTGCTGACCGATGCGGATTCAATTCGCGAGGTCATCCTTTTTCCGCATATGAAACCCAGGGATTAAACGGCCAATATGAATGGCAAATGAACACCTTAAATTGAAAAATGTTTCAGTGATATTGAATTTGGCGGAATTGCAATGTAGACTTTAAACGCAAAATCGGCGCCTATATGGAAAATAATTAAAATCCGCCTATCGTTTGGGTGCCGTTAACTAAAAACGCAACAGGATACGTCCACTCCACATCCATGTCCTTTGAATTATATATCGGCCGCCGTTATCTGAGGGCCAAACAAAAACAGGCCTTTGTTTCGCTGATTACCATACTATCCATCGCCGGCGTGATGGTAGGGGTGATGGCTTTGATCGTTGTGATTGCCGTGATGACCGGTTTTGATGCCGATCTTAAAGCGCGGATTCTGGGCGGACAATCTCAGGTGATGCTCATGCGCCACGGCGGCGAATTTAAAGATTACCGTGCGGTGCTGGCCAAGGTGGAAAAAACATCGGGCGTCGAAGCCGCAACGCCGTTTATTGTCACCCAGGCCATGCTGCGTTCCAAATCCGGCGCTGCCGGCGTCGTTATCCGCGGAATCGATCCGACGACCGCCGGTCGCGTGATGACAACGCTGGCGCAGGTGACGCTGCCGACTTTTTCATTGACTGAATCCGGCCAACAGGCTTCTCCTTCCGAACCCGGCATCGTGCTGGGCAAGGAATTGGCCCGCAATTTGGGGGTTATTGAGGGCGACCGGATATATCTTATTTCGGCTCACGGCATGCTGTCACCCATCGGACACCTTCCGGCGATGAAACAGTTCAAGGTGACCGGTTTTTTTCAATCCGGCATGTATGAGTATGACCAGACCTTTGCCTTTATTCATATCAATGATGCTCAACGAATGCTGCGCATGGGGGATTCGGTGACCGGCATCGATATTCGGGTCGAGGATATTTACGCGGCGCGAGCGATTGCCGAAAAAATCATTTCTGAGCTCGGTTTTCCATATTGGGCGCGGGACTGGATGCAAATGAATCAAAATTTATTTCGGGCGCTTAAAATGGAACGCTGGGTGATGGCCATCATTTTAATTCTGATCGTTTTGGTGGCCGCATTCAACATCGCCAGCAGCTTAATTATGCTGGTGATGGGAAAAACGCGTGATATTGCTATCTTAAAGGCTATGGGCGCCACAAATAGAAGCATCCGTAAAATTTTTGTTTTTAACGGCATGGTCATCGGTGCGATCGGCACCTTTTTGGGACTGTGTCTGGGCCTTTTGCTTTGCTTCTTTCTAAAACATTACGATATTTATGAATTAACCGGTGATATCTATTACTTTACGACAACCCTTCCGGTAAAAGTGGAGATACTGTGGGTTTTTGGAATCATATCAGCAGCCATGGCTATTTGTTTTCTAGCAACGCTTTATCCTGCGCGGCAAGCGGCCAAATTGGACCCGGTGGAGGCCATTCGTTATGGCTAATTCAGAGTCTTATGACAATTCAAAGCGGCCCGCAGCGGTGGATGACCAGCAGGCACAGACCGGTAGTTGGATCCGGGCCAGGAACCTGGTGAAAAGCTTTCGGAACGGAGGGGTCAGCATTAATGTCTTACAAGGTGTCGAGCTTGATTTATCCATCGGGGAGTCGGTAGCCATTGTCGGAGCGTCGGGGATCGGTAAATCCACATTGCTGCACATACTCGGCACCCTCGACCGGCCGGACAGTGGAACTTTAGAGTTTAAAGGCGAAGACGTTTTTCAATTTGATGACGTTAAGCTGGCCCAATTTCGTAACCAAACCATTGGTTTTGTATTCCAATTTCACCATCTGCTGCCGGAATTTAGTGCCTTGGAAAATACGATGATGCCGGCTCTAATCAATGGCTTAAGCAAACCACAAGCCACTACGCTTGCTGAAGAAATATTGGTCCGAGTTGGTTTGCAGGATCGACTGCACCACCGGGTCGGCAAGCTTTCAGGCGGTGAGCAGCAGCGCGTGGCCCTTGCCAGAGCACTGATTTTAAAACCGGCGATTCTTCTGGCAGATGAGCCCACCGGCAACCTGGACAACGTCAACAGTGATCAGGTGCATCAACTGATACTGGAACTCAATCAGGAGCTTTCCATGACCCTGGTTGTGGTGACCCACAATATGGAGCTGGCCTCATACATGTCTCGCTGCGTTACGATAACCGAAGGACAACTGAAGAACGTCCAATGATTTACTGATGCTATTGCTATGACCGGATATTATTGAAGATGTGCAATGCATCCGAAACCAGTTCTACACGATTGGCTAATTTATAGACAAAGATTAAATGGTCAAACACGATTCAGCCTTTTCTAAGGTGTGGCGTTCATTTAATATCCAGGTGATCAATAAAATTTGTTTGGTCATTATCGCCGCATTGGGAATATACCCGCAAACGGCACATGCTCAACAACCGCCGAGCGTTGTCATTTTGCCTTTTGAAATATTCGCTGAAGATGATCTTACCTATTTACAATCGGAGATCCCATCGGCATTAAAAAATTCGCTCGAGCAAGCCGGCGCAAGGATTTTGTTGATCGATCCGATTTCAGAGCCTGAATGGAAAAGGCGGGTGGGCAGTATTGAAGAGATCCAGAACTTGAGCATTCAGACCGGTGCCAGTCATGTTATCTGGGGTAGCCTCACCTGGATTGGTCAGCAGTTCAGCCTGGACTTAAAATTGTATGATACAGATACCAAAAAGCCACAACCTTTTGCAGTTGAAGGCAAGGGTATTGAAAATCTACCTGCTGCAGTTGACAAACTTGCGCAAGATCTGATTCTGAAGATACTTAAACGTCAGAGAATTCTGGCGATCAACGTTGAGGGCAATCGCCGGATTGAGGCCGAAGCCATAAAAAGAGTTGTCAAGACGCAACCTGGAGACATATATAATCTAAAAAGTCTTTCCGATGATCTAAAAGCCATTTATGCAATGGGGTATTTCGATGACATTCAAATCGAGGCTGAGACGCAGCCGGATGGAATCATCGTAACTCTGAAGATCAAGGAAAAACCAACCCTGCGCCGGGTGAGTTTCAGCGGTTCTAGCTGGGCATTTAAGGAAGAGGAAATCGAGGAGGTCATTACAGCCAAAAGGGGTGCCATATTAAATATCAATGTTATCCAAAATGACATGGACCGAATTACAGAGTTGTACAAGGAAGAAAATTACCATAACGTTAAGGTTGATTATAAAATTTATGAACGCAAGGACAATCAGGCCGATCTGGAGTATATCATTGAGGGCGGTGAAAAATTTCAAATTGAAAGAATACAATTTGAGGGCAACTCGGCGTTTAGTAATAAAGAGCTCAAGAGCGAGATGATGACCGCTGAAAGCAATATCCTTTCCTGGTTCACCAGCGCCGGTGATCTAAATGAAAATAATCTTGAACAAGATGTCGCCAGGCTAACTTCCTTTTATAAAAATAACGGATATATGCAGGCCCGGGTGGGAGAACCGGTTGTAAACTTCATCGGCAATGAGATCGAAATCACCATAAAAATTGACGAAGGGCCTCGCTTTAAGGTCGGTACGGTCGCTGTGACCGGTGATTTGATTCTGCCGGAAGAAAAACTGAGTGCCAGTCTAAAGATTAGCCAGGAAGAGTTTTACAATCGCGAAATAATACGGAACGATGTTTTAAAAATAACCGACCTGTATGCCGACCGCGGTTTTGCATACGTAGATGTTGCACCAAGTACCGAGCAGGATTCTGAAAAATTGGTAGTTGATATTACCTTTGATATTAAAAAAGGTCAGGAAGTATACTTTGAAGAAATTATTATATCCGGTAATACCAAAACGCGCGATAAAGTCATTCGTCGGCAATTACGCGTTTACGAACAGGAGCGTTTCAGCTCGATGCGGCTAAAGCGCAGTGTTCGCAATCTGTATCGTCTGGATTTTTTCGAAGATGTCAAAGTGGACACGACAAAAGGCAGTGCCGATGACAAGATGATTCTAAAAATAGATGTTACCGAAAAATCAACCGGCGCTTTCAGCTTCGGGGCTGGTTACGGAAATGTCGAGTCGCTATATGCAACGCTATCGATTGCAGAACGCAACCTGTTCGGTCGGGGGCAAAGGCTCGAGTTGAAAGGCGCCTTCGGCAGTAAAACCCAAAATATTAACCTTTCTTTTACCGAACCTTATATTTATGATATTCCGCTCAGCGGAACGCTTAGCTTTTATAACTGGAAATACAGCTTCGGAGCATATGATAAAGATAGTTTCGGTGCGGGGCTCAGTTTCAGCTACCCTATTTTTAATTACACCCGCGCGCGGTTAGGCTACATTTACGATCTGGCCAATATTTCCAATATCGATGATAGCGCACCCGACTCCATCCAAGAATTGGATGGGGAAAACGTTAAAAGCAGCATCAAATCATCGCTGCGCTACGATTCGCGCGATAACGCCTTTGTGCCCTCGGAAGGGCAGAGTCATGGAGTTTCATTTGAATTTGCCGGTCTCGGTGGTGATATCGGCTTTATGAAATACATTGCCGATACCGCAGTTTACATCCCCTTGTTTTGGGAATTTGTGCTTGCACCGCATTTAGAAGGCGGTTATGTCAATAAAACCCACGAAAAGAAATTGCCCGACTATGAGAAGTTTTATTTAGGCGGAATCGGGTCTCTGCGGGGATTCGAACGTGACGACCTGGCTCCGAAGGACGACGAAGGCAATTCCATTGGGGGCGACAAGTACGTGCAGTTCAACCTGGATCTGACGTTTCCGCTGGTCAAAACCCAGGGGGTATTCGGTGGCTTGTTTTTTGATACCGGCAGGGTATATGATGATGAAGAGGATATAGAGTTTGATCCCGGTGATCTGCGGCAAAGTGCGGGCCTGGGCATCCGCTGGTTGTCTCCGATGGGACCCGTGCGCCTGGAATACGGCTGGATCCTTGACCCAAAAGACACTGATAAAAATTCGGGCAACTGGGAGTTTTCGATGGCGTCCGCCTTCTAAAAAGGCTTGAGGCCAAATAAATTCGATCCTAAACTATTTTCTTAACCAATCAGGGGGAAAAGAATGCGAATATTCAATATGACCAAAGCGATTTTGATCGGCTTTTTATGTCTATTTTGGCTCGGTTCCGCGTTTGCGGCTGATGTTGCAAAAATCGGCACGGTCGACATTCAACGCATAATGAGTACATCCGAGCCGGGAAAAGCGGCCAAAGAGCAGATAAAGGCGCAGAGTGATAAAATGACGGTTGCCTTGAAAGAAAAAGGCGCTGAGATAGAAGAATTAAAAAAACAGATAGAACGTGAGTCAATGGTGATGAGCAAGGAGAAACGGGAGGAAAAGGAAAGAGAATTCCGAATTAAACTCAACGACCTAAAATCTTTAGAGAAGCGTTATCGAGGCGAATTGCAGGCGATGGAAAAAAAGCTGGCCGGTGACATGCGCAAAGCGGTATATAAATTGGTTGAGGAAATTGGAAAGAAAGAAGGATATTTGCTTATTATGAATAACTTTAACATAATGTATGCACCGGCTTCAATCGACATTACGGATAAAATAATCAAAGAGCTCAATGCCAGCTTTAAGAAGTAATCCGCTAATGAATGCTGCATGCTAAATTTGTTTATGCGGAGGGCAAACATGGCAAACAAACCAGCTGGAGAAAAAATGGACATAGCATATGACATCCAGGCCATCATGAAATTTTTGCCCCATCGGTATCCGTTTATCCTGGTAGATCGGATTCTGGAACTGGTACCGGGTGAAAGGGTTACCGCCATTAAAAATGTCACCATTAACGAACCCTTCTTTCAGGGGCATTTTCCGACCTATCCGATTATGCC
>JASFIV010000108.1:0-13900 GCA_050122475.1 Desulfobacterales bacterium
TTTTATGGAAATAAAGCGCGGCGAAAGCGGGCGCCCGACGGCATTGGCCGGGCAGCGATCCGAGCAGCGACCGCAATCCGCACAAGAATAGAAATCGAGCATGTGTTTCCAGGTAAAATCTTCAAAGACCTTGACGCCAAAAGAGTCCAGATTATCCAGCTGCTCATCGGAAATTCCGTAACGCACCGGCTTGACATTGCCCTTTTCAACCCGCATGAAAAACACGTTGAAAATAGAGGTAATCACATGGAAATGCTTGCCCAGCGGCAAAAAGCACAGGAAAAAGAAAAAGGTCAGATCATGGATAAAATAGCTGATCAGATGCGTATTTTGTAATGCGGCCAGAGACGATCCGCCCAGCATATGGCTGAAAAACCAGGCCAGGCTCAAGGGGGCCGGAAATTCGGCATGCAGGCCCTTCTGGGTCTGGGCGTCTACCAGGCTGGCTTCAAACAAGCTTTCGGTGATCATCAGAGTGGAAATCAAACCCAGGACAAAAATGGCCTCAGCGGTATGATCTTTTCCGTAACGGGGCGGCACTGCATAACGTGCAGGTTTGATGACGCCCCTGCGTACGGCAGCGATCACACAGGCGATCAAAACCCAGGTGGCAGCGTAATCTTTTAGTACATTGTATAGCTGGCCGAAAAAACCGCTGAATCCGGGCAAAGTAAAATTTTCGGAAAAGCCTAGTATGACCAGCTGGGTCGATCGCGCGCCCAGGATCATAAAGCCCGCAAAAATAAAAATATGGATAATTCCAGCCAGCAGATAGCGGGGCTGGCGCCACTGGGCCAACCAGATTTTAAGCGTCAGGCCGATCCGTTGCCCAATGCAACCAAAGCGCTCATCGGGCGCCGCTTTGACCAACGGCTGGATGCGGCGAAACATAATATAGGCAAAAATGGCGACACCGACAACCGGTATGAGGATGGAAAAAATGATCGTCGGTATACCGGCTACGGTTGCAGCAGCTGGTGAAATCAATGCGGAATCCATTATTTCGGTTTTCCCCTTTTTTAAATCTTAAGCAATATCAGTTTCTTATGCACGACAGGTGAGGATGGCAGCATTTTAGCCAAAGGAGCATGCATATCAAAAATATCAAAATCAGGCAATAGTTCCTGTCAGAGGACAGAGGTCGGAAGTCAGATATCAGAGGTCAAAAGACAGAGACTAAAAACGAAGAATGGATAAATCGTCTCATTTCGCTTTTTTCATCTGTCTTCTGTCATCTGTTTTCTGACATCTGTCCTCTGAAACCTTTGAACCCTGAACCTTGAAACCTTGGACTACTTGCCCCCGAAGGCGTCTTCAGAGATATCTATGCTGGCCGTGTTGGCAGTCAGAATCACATTCATTTTGCCGGTGCTCACCGGTAAAATCGAATGCACGAAAAATTCGGCACTTTTGATCTGGCCCTCGTAAAAGGCCACGTCTTTTTTACGCGCGCCGTTTTCCAGGTTTTGCGCCGCCAGGGTGGCCCGCCACAACAACAGCCAGGCAAAAACAACATCGCCGCAAACCTCCATGAATGAATAGGCGTGCGCAAAAGCGCTCATGCGGGTGTCCATTGACATGGCTGCCTGACCGATGTTTAACATCACTTCTCCCAGCTTGTTCACAGCGGCCTCAACTTTGGCGGCTAGGCCATCGAGTTTTGAAATGGCTTTGGCAGCAGCCAATGTCTGCTGGATTTCGCCCAACAGATCCATCACCGGTTTGCCTTCATTCATGCCCAGTTTGCGGGCCAGAAGGTCCATGGATTGAATGCCATTAGTGCCTTCGTAGATCTGGGTAATCCGGCAGTCCCGTAAAAGCTGTTCCATGGGATATTCTTTAATGTAACCGTAGCCGCCGTAAACCTGAACCCCTAAACTGCATACCTCAAAGGCTTTGTCGGTAACATAGCCCTTGGCGATGGGGATCAACAAATCAATCAAACCCTGGTATCGGGCTTTATCGGCTTCTTTGGTGCTCAGACGCGATTTATCCTCGCAGTTTCCGATAAAATACAGCAAACTGCGCATGCCTTCGACATAGGCTTTCATGGTCAACAGCATGCGACGAATATCAGGATGTTCGATGATGGGCACCGAGGGGGCATCGTCTTCCTGAGCTTTTAACAGATGACGACCCTGCACCCGCTCGCGGGCATAGTTGACGGCATACATATAGGCCGAGCTGGCACAGGCTAGACCCTGGAGTCCAACCAGCAGCCGGGCTTCATTCATCATCTGGAACATGGCCCGCATACCTTTGTTTGCCTCACCGAGCAGCGTTCCTCGACAATTGCCTTTGCTGCCCAGGGATAAGGAGGCAGTTGAATTGCCGTGAATGCCCAGTTTTTCCTCGACGCCGGTGCAGACCACATCATTGGGCTCACCCAGGCTGCCGTCGTCATTTACCCGAATCTTGGGGACTACAAACAGCGAAATCCCCTTTGTGCCTTCCGGGGCGCCTTCAATACGCGCCAGCACCGGGTGAATGATATTTTCAGCCAAGTCATGTTCACCCGAGGAAATAAAAATTTTGTTGCCGGTTATCGAATAGGTGCCATCGTCATTTTTGACGGCCGTTGTGGTCAGCGCGCCCACATCGGAACCGGCCTCGGGTTCGGTCAACAGCATCGTGCCGGTCCATTCCCCGGTGAACATCTTTTTCAAATAGAGCTCTTTTTGTTTTGGCGTGCCAAATGTTTGAATCAGTCTGCCGGCCCCGTGGGTCAGACCGGGATACATCATAAAGGCAAAATTACCGCCGATAAAAAGGTCGTTGACAGCCAGAGACAGGCTCACCGGCATGCCCTGCCCTCCCCATTCCGGATCATCTGATAGGGCGACCCATTCACCTTCTTTAAACAGCTCCCAGGCCTTGTGAAAGGATTCCGGAACGGTCACCCGACCGTTATCAAAACGGGAGCCCTCACGGTCACCGTCGATATTGATCGGTAAAAGCTCCTTGACCGCCAAATTACGGGCTTCGGATACGATCAAATCAATGGTTTTTTTATTAAATTCAGCATAGCGCTCATGCTCGCTGAGGTTTTCTAGCTGGAGCTGTTCATGCAGAACAAAATCAATATCCCGACGATCTGATATGGTTTGTGCCATTTTTTATCTCCTTGTTTAAATTCATTCACGGCCGAATAATGGGAGCCGATTGTATCGAATCGGCGACACTATCCCTTTGTTCGATTCCTTTGATAAACAGTTCGACCAGCGGATCGGCCATGGAAACCAGATCATAGTCCTCTTCGGCATGCAGCCAAGTATTAATGACTTCATCCACCGCCCCGATAATAAAGCGTTTGACCAGACCGACATACAGATCTTTGCGAATCGCCCCTTCCTGCTGGCCCTGTTCGATGATTTCTGAAATCAGATCCCGATACATTTTAGACATTTCTCGAATCTGGGCCTCGGCCAGGCGGCTGTTCTGATGGGTTTCAACCTGGTAGACCACCGCCCCATCTCTGTCACGCTGAAACTCGGCCAGATGGCGGCGCACCAGATTACGCAGTTTATCGGTGCTGGCCTCAGCACCATCGACAGCTTCCCGGAAGGATTCAAAGACCTGCTTGGTCCGAAAGCGAAAGAATTGGACCAGGATGTCGTCTTTGTTCTTAAAATAAAGGTAGATGGTTCCGTCGGCCACACCGGCTTCTTTAGCAATCTGGGCAACTGTTGACTGGTGAAATCCCTGTCTGGCGAAAACCTTGACCGCCGCTTCAAGAATCTGATGATATTTATTATTTTTTTCGACCCGATTGGTAGCTGCTCTCACCTTGCAATCCTTTCAAAAAAAAATGAATGAATACTCATTCATTTTTATCAGAGGTCGGAACCGTCTGTCAAGCCCAAATTCAAAAAAATAATAATTAATTTTTCTATTAATTACAAACTACTAAAGTATAAACCGGTTAGGAAACTAAAGTGGATACCGATATTTTGAGGTCTAAATAAGGAATGAGCATATATTCAGCTCCTGCAGTTTTTTACAGTGTGTTCTGTGGAATCGATAAAGTCTACGAAGGTGGGATTGTAAAGGGACGAAAAAGGGGATATCCACACATCATCAGATGATCCGGCCATATTCAATGCAAGCCATTTTCGATCATGTCATAACGACTCTGTTACGTCAGGATATCCCCTTCTATATCAGAAACTGACAGAATTAACAGATGTTCAGGTTAGCCCTCCGCCTTTTTTTCGAGCTCATCCAGTTTTTCAGGCTCAGAAACAGCAATATCCACGAGGGCCTTGGGTATGGAGCTCTGCTCGCACATAACTCTGATTTCTTTTTCCTCTTCGCTGAATTCCATGATTTCGCGAATCGCCTCGATGTGATCAAGCATCTCATCGGGCGGGATATTTTCCAGCGCAGGTCCTTCAGCCTCTGCCTTTTTCCGTGCGGCGGCCTCTTCTTCCAGCCTTTGCTTTTCCTTTAGCTCCTCTTCCATTGCCTTTTTGACGGCATCAATTGCGTCCTGATCAACTTGGGCCATCTCGATGATCAATTCTTCGGAAATGTCATTGTCAAAAAGGTGCTTCACCTTTTCTTCATTGGACTTGCCCTCTACCGCCTCGAGCAGTTTTGTAACTCTGGCCCGCTCTGCGCGTTCCTTTTCAATCTCGGCGTTTACCTGTTGCAGCTTCTCGTCTGTAATTTCCAAAGCGCTGGTGATCACTTCTGGCGCCACTTCCTCCTCTATGAGCAATCGGATGCCTTCATCATCGGACATGTCTTTTGCCTTGGCAATCAGCAGATCGAGTTTGGTCTGCTCAACCATCTTGATGACATCCGCTCTGCGCTCTGATTTTCTCAGATCTGGCCATGTCGTTGCGATATCGCTGATGAGCTTATCCGTTGCAGCGTAAGGGTTAGTCACATCCTCCAGTGTCAGCGCCTCGATCGCTATGCTGATGTCTTCCATTAGAGACCTGCCAACTTTGCTCGCTGCATTCATGGCCCCTCGCAATTGAAGCATATTGCCGCCATGATGCGAAACATTGTACCCGGCATTATCCAATTCACCCGCAAGTCGTTGAATCGATGCTTCCAAATTTTCCACCGAGAGTTCCTGCGAATCAAGCCCATGGATATTCTCCTCGATTAACAACCAAAGAGGCTTTTTTTCTGTCGCGTCGCTTGTCGTCATTTTCAAATCTCCTTTTTGATAATATTTACAGAAAATAAGTGCACAGATCGAATGCCTCCGAAACCGTGTCTTTGATTCCCTCTGGGAAAAACAAATTGATCGGAACCTGCTAAACCAGGCAGAAAACTATAAAGAAGCACTCGAAATGAGTCAAGCAAAAAGAAACCACACCTTGAATGCAGCGGTCAGCCGGCCGGCACTCATGGCCGCCTTTATCGAGTTGTTAATGACCAACTTCGACGGTATAAGTTTGATATATCGCTTGGTCATCAATCGTAATTCGGGTATTAAAAAAAGAGGCATAGATCAGAAGGGGAATAAAAAACCCTGTCTTGATGACCATCTAGACAGGGTTTTTCAACTATTTTAAATCGATTATTAATTGCCGTTGGGCCGTGGATACAGGCCGGCGCCTTCAACAATCTCGGGCACCTTTTCTTCCCACTCGATGGCCATCACATGAAAGCCGGCAATACCTTCACATTCTTTCAGGCGCTGGATGGACTCGATGCACATTTTGATGCCTTCCTCGGCCTGCTTGCCTTTTTCAACCCCTTGCAGGCGCTTTATCACCTCATCGGGTACGTCCATACCCGGCACACGTTTTTGCATGTACTTGGCCATACCCACTGACTTCATGGGCGTTAGGCCGGCGAGGATAAAACATTTTTCATGCAACCCGCGGTCACGAACGCCCTTCATCCAATCTTCGAATTTATCCAGGTTGTAAATACACTGGGTCTGAATGAACTCGACTCCGGCGGCCACCTTTTTGGCCAGTCGCGGCACCCGGATTTCAAAGGGATCGGCAAATGGGTTGGCGGCTGCGCCGACAAACATCTGCGGTTTGCCATCCAGCTCGTCGCCACCTAAAAATTTGCCTTCATCCCGCATATGCCGTACGGCCTGAATCAGCTGGATCGAGTCGATATCATGTACATTCTGGCCCTGGGGGCAATCACCAAAGCTTTGATGGTCGCCGGACAGACACAAAATGTTATTGATTTCAAAAGAGGCGGCCCCCAGAATATCGCTTTGCAGGGCGATGCGGTTGCGATCGCGGGTGACCATTTGCAGCACCGGTTCCAGCCCCATCAATTTCAGGCGGATACAGGCGGCCAGACTGCATAAGCGCGTCATGGAGGTTTGATTATCGGTGATGTTGATGGCATCGACATGGTCTTTTATTAGCTCGCCTTTTTGAACAATGTGGTCGATATTGCTGCCACGGGGTGGCCCGCACTCGGAGGTAACGGCCAGATGCCCTTCTTTGAGAATTTTTTCCAGTTTGCTCGGTGTATTTGTTGTCATTGCTTCACATCCTCCCTTACCACTTTTCTCGGTCCCCCGGCCCTGTCCGTAGACCAGTCCTTGATGGGACAAAGCTTCTCGTATTCATCAAGTTTATCCAGGGCCTTGAGGCGATCGACGATCAATTGCCATGCACAATCGACCTCGGCGTTTATCTCGCATTTGCCGGTAGTCGATCCGCCGCAGGGGCCATTGAACAGCCGCTTGGCACAGCGCGCCACCGGGCAGATGCTCCCGGTCGTGGCCAGGATGCACTGTCCGCAAGCCTGGCAGCGCTCGGTCCAGAGACCGCGCTCTTCGGTGGCGCCCAAAAAGGTGGTATTCACCCCCGGATAAATGGGCTTGTCGTGGTATTGCTCGGCGGTAAATTGAACGCCGACGCCACAGGCAAGGGAGACAACGGCATCATACTGGTCGATCGAATCCCGGATTTCATCCAGATACTCACGATCACATTGACGTTCAAGGGTTAATTCATCGATCTTGACCTCTTTGCCTTCTTTACTGGCGTGCATCCTTAAGGCCGAAGCCAGAACGCCGACTTCCTTTTTGCCACCGGCCTCGCAAACGGTGACACACTCGTTGCAGCCCAGGATTAGGATGTTTTTGTGATCTTTGAGGCATTCGATGATTTCCTCAATTGGTTTTTTGTCCGCAACAATCATGGAATATAACCTCTCCTTTTGAATTGAATATTTAAAATTGAAAAATGAATATTTTCACCAAAAACCAATTTATGATTTAAATTTGACCATTTCCCACATGCCTATCTGCAATAATCAATAGTCAATAGTCAATGTTTCTTCAGGCTGCCTTGTTTTTGGCAGTCCGGATCGGGTTGGGGCCCAATTCTTTTATTTTTTCAGTTATCTCTGTGGCATACTGCGCAAACCGTGGGCCTTCACTGGATGACAAGTTATACATCTGGGCCCGTTCGCCACCGATGCCGACCGTATCCAGTATTTTCTGAGCCTGCTCCACTCTTCTGCGGGCCATCAGATTGCCGGCATTAAAGTGGCACTCGCCTTCGAGACATCCGACAACGGCAACGCCGTCGGCGCCTTTTTCAAAAGCCCGCATGATATGAATCACATCGACTTTTCCGGTGCAGGGCACCCGAACGATCCTTACATTGGTCGGGTATTGCAATCGCATCGAACCTGCCAGGTCCGCGGCCGTGTAGCCTCAGAAATTGCAGCAAAAGGCAATGATAATCGGTTCAAAATCTTTGCTCATGGTTTCCTCTCTAAAATGTAATGCCTAAAATGATCTAAAATGCCTAAATTGCCTAAAATTTCGGAATTCGATCATTTTTAATATTCCGCATTCCAAATTCGGGATTCAAAATCGAAATTCCAAATTTCGAAATCCGCAATCTGCAATGCACAATCCGCAATTTAGAGCACGCCTTCCAGGAGCGCATCCACCTTGCAGATGATCTGATCATCCTCGTACCAGTTCAGCTGGATGGCTTTGGCCGGGCACTCCGCGGTACAGATGCCGCAACCATGACAGAGGGCCTCATCGATTTCACTGACACCGTCGGCATTAATCTTGGGCACATCGTATGGACAGGAGCGCACACAGATCAAACAGGAGGCGCACTTCTCGGCTTCTACCTGCGCGGTGACCGCCGACAGGGTTAAATGATCCTGGGCCAGAAATGTCACCGCTCGTGAGGCGGCTGCATAGGATTGGGCAATGCTTTCCGAGATCAGCTTGGGACTGTGGGCCGTGCCGCACACAAAAATCCCTTCGGTCGCCATATCCACCGGCCGTAATTTCACATGTGCTTCCATGAAATAGCCTTCCGGTGTGCGCGCCAGTTTGACAATTGTAGACAGCTCCTCGGTATCTTCGGCTTCCATGCCGGCACTGAGAACCAGCAAATCTGTGCTGACGCTCAGCTTACGATTGAGCACGTGGTCGGTAAAGGTTACCTCGATGCCGTCTTTGGCGGCCTCGGCCACCGGTGGGTCTTCGGGATCAAACCGGAAAAAGAATACACCCTGACGCCGGGCCTCGGTATAATAGTCTTCCAGAAGCCCGTAGGTGCGGATATCGCGGTAAAGAACAAATACCTCGGCATCCGGATATTTTTCCTTGAGGTGCAATGCATTTTTTATGGCTGTCTGACAACAAACCCTTGAGCAGTTGGGGTTCTCCTCGTTGCGCGATCCGATGCACTGAATCATGACCACCTGCTGGGGCTCATCGAGTTCGCCTTTCTTCATCCGATCGGCCAGCTCAAGCTGGGTCATGACCCGCGGATCATCCCCGTACAGGTATTCTTTAGGCTTGTATTCGTGGGCCCCGGTGGCCAGAATAACCACCCCGTGTTCTATTTTGCGCTGCAGCATATCCGGCCCCACCATGATTTCGGTGGTAAAGTTGCCTTTAAAGCCCGAATAACCCACCACCAAAGCATTGGTGATCACCTCAATCTTCTCATGGGCGGTCACCCGGGAAACCAGGTCGCCAAGGTATTTCCCGATATCGGCGCCCTCAATGGTGGCCGTCAATCGATTCGCCAACCCGCCCAGCTCGGCTTCTTTTTCAATCAGGAACACTTCATAGCCCTGATCGGCCAGGCCCAGAGCGGCATTCAGGCCGGAAATCCCGCCGCCGATCACCATGCCTTTCTGAATCACCGGGATTTTCTTTTCCTGCAACGGGTGCAATGTCGTTGCCCGGGCCACCGACATTCGTACCAGATCGCTGGCTTTTTCAGTGGCGGTTTCCGCAGCTTCAGAGTGCACCCAGGAATCCTGGTTGCGGATATTGGCCATTTCAAACAGGTATTTGTTCAATCCGCAGGATTCCATGGTATCCTGGAAAATGGGCTCGTGGGTTTTAGGGGTGCAGGCCGCCACCACTACCCGGTTGAGCTTATGCTCCTTGATGACCTCTTTCATCTGAACCAGGGAATCCTGCGAGCAGGTAAACAGATTCTCCTGGGCATGGACCACATTGGGCAGGGTTTTGGCATATTCGGTTACCCCTTTGACATCCACCACGCTGGAGACGTTCACCCCGCAGTTACAGACGAACACCCCTACCCGGGCGTCCTCATCACTGACGTCGATTTCTTCCGGGATTTCCACGCTGCGGGTCAGAGTATCGCGCGCTGAGTTCAGGCTGGCACCGGCAGCACAGGCAGCCGCACTGGCTTCGGTCACCGAGCTGGGAATATCCTTGGGCTCCTGAAACGTGCCGCAGGCGTAAACACCGGGACGTGAGGTTTCAACCGGCGTAAACGGATGCGTCACCGCAAAGCGTGAATCATCCAATTCGACCCCCAGGCGCTCGGCCAGCTGAACCGTTGACTCCGGTACCTGCAATCCCACCGACAGCACCACCATGTCAAAATCCTCTTCCTGCAATTGACCGGCATCATCCATATAGCGTACGTTTAAGTTGCCGGTCTCGCGGATTTCATCGATCGAATGAACCTTCGATTTGACAAAACGGATGCCGGCATCCTTGGCGCGATTGTAATATTTCTCGTAGTCTTTGCCAAAAGTCCGGATATCCATATTGAACACGACACAATCCAGCTCTTCTTCCGAATGCTCTTTGGCAATCATGGAATCCTTGATCGCATACATACAGCAAACCGACGAGCAGTAGCTGTTGCCGCATTGGTTGCTGTCTCTGGAACCGACACATTGCAGCCAGGCAACCTTTTTGGGATCTTTGCCGTCCGAAGGACGCTGCAGATGTCCCATGGTGGGCCCTGAGGCCGATAGAATGCGCTCGAACTCCAGGCTGGTCAATACGTTGGGGCTGGTTTTGTAGTGATAAACGTTCTCCAGGTGGGCGGGGTCATAGGGCTGGCAGCCGGCCGTCAGGATGACGGAGCCGACGTCGATTTCTTTTATTTCGGCCTGCTGGCTGTGATCGACAGCATGGGCCAGACAGGCATCCACGCATTGATAACACTCGCAGCAATAGCCGCAGTTCAGGCAACGGGCCGCTTCGGCCCGGCCTTCTTCTTCGGTGTACCCCAATTCGACTTCATTGAAGTTGCCCTGGCGCTTGCCAACCGGCAGCTCGGGCATCTTGGCCCGCTCCATTAGGGGCTCATCTTCCGGAATGGGCCGATAAACCGGATTTTCGTTGACAACCGGCTCGCGGCCTTCGGCCATATCCTTGCTTTCGATATATCGCAGAATCGATTCGGCCGCCTCTTTGCCGGCGCCGATGGCACCGATGGCCACCCAGGGCCCGGTCTGCAAATCACCCCCGGCAAACACGCCGTCGCGCTCGGTGGCATAGGTGACCGCGTCGACTTCGGTCGTCCCCCAGCGGGTATACGTCAGCCCGGTAATGTCTTCGAGCGCCGAGAGGTCCGGTCGTTGCCCGATGGCCGGAATCAGCTGGTCGATTTCGATCTCGTATTCGCTTCCGGGAATCGGAATGGGTCGTTTGCGCCCCGAAGAATCGGGTTCGCTGAGCTCCATGCGAATACAGCGCAGACCCACCACCCGACCGTCCCGGGTTAAAACTTCCTGGGGTGCAGACAGATAGGTAATCTGAACGCCTTCATCTTCGGCAGCCTGGATTTCTTCTTCCCAGGCCGGCATTTCATTGCGGGTACGCCGGTAAACAATATTGACCTTCTCGGCGCCCAGCCGCACGGCCGAACGGGCGACATCAATGGCCACATTGCCGCCGCCGATGATGGCCACATTTTTGCCGACATCGGTCTTGCCAGTCAGATTCACCTCCCGCAGGAATCCGACACCTTGGCGGACACCATTGGTCTTTTCTCCGGGGATACCCAATTCAATACCCTGATGGGCGCCGATGGCCAAATAAACAGCTTTGTACCCGTCTTCGAGCAGGCCATCGATGGAGACATCATCGCCCAGGGCTGTGCCGGTCTTGATCTCCACCCCGAGGTTGGTAATGACTTCGATTTCCTGATCCAGAATTTCGCGGGGCAGACGGTGAGCCGGGATACCGACCCTCAGCATCCCACCCGCTTCCGGCAGGGACTCAAAAATGGTGGATAATATGCCTTTTTTGGCCAGATGATAGGCACAGGAAAGTCCGGCGGGTCCGGAGCCGATGATAGCCACTTTTTCCTTTTTCGGAGGTTCACATTTAATTTCCACCTGCCGGGGATCAAATTTATCGGCCGCCAGACGCTTCAAATCCCGAATGGCCACCGGCGATTCAACCTCGCACCGACGGCAGGCATCCTCGCACCCGTGGGGGCAGATGCGTCCCAGTACACCGGGCAACGGCAGGTCTTCCATAATGATCTCCAAGGCTTCCTTATACTTGCCTTCTTTGACCATCTGCACGTAGCCTTGTACATTGAGACCGCCCGGGCAGGCCAGCCGACAGGGGGCATTGTCGGCTTTCTGGATGGCATAGGCACCGGGAATCGCCTGGGCGTATTGCTTGAAGGTGGCTTTCTTGCTACACAGACCTTCGTCGTATTCGCTCGGAAGATCCACCGGACAGACCGTGGTGCACTCACCACAGCTGGTACACTTGTCAAGATCAATGTAACGGGGGTTTTGACGTACCCGGGCCTTGAAATTGCCGGGCTCGCCTTCAAGATCTAAGAGTTCGCTGTTCGTTAGAAGCTCGATGTTCAGATGCCGGCCGACCTCGACCAGTTTGGGAGAAATAATTCACATCGCGCAGTCGTTAGTGGGAAAGGTTTTGTCGAGCTGAGACATCAAACCGCCGATGGCAGATGATTGCTCAACCAGATGAACCAGGTAGCCGGAATTGGCCAGATCCAATGAGGCCTGCATCCCGGCAATTCCACCGCCAACAACCATTACAGATCCTTGGACTTTATCCGTCATGCCGTCTTACTCCTTACGCAGAATTTAATTTAGTTTTGCGAGCGAATAGAGATGATCCGCGTTCACAATCAAATTTCCTGAGCTCAAATCCAACAACAACATGCCGCTTTGTGGCAGGGCAAAAAGATTCTGATTTAAAAACCATATTGATTCAATAGGTTAGACCCTATTGGGCTTTTTGCCTTTGAAATAAATGGATACGCGCTTAAGCCCCTTGGGGGCATGCTCAACTTTAACGCCAAGATAGCGCGAAGAGGCGAATTTACTTGTTTTCATTTAATTTGTCAACCGATATTTAAAGGCCGCCCACCCACTGAAGTACCGCGTACAAAAGTGTCCTGAGGTGTTTGCGCATTAAAAATGCGCTTGAAACAGATAATAGTGCGTGATACGTTTTGGCCCACACGTGAACAGGCCACCGGCTTCACTGACAGGCATTGCAACCTGTTTATTTTTTTGAGTTTTGATGCACCCGATGGGAATTACCCAAATGTCACGAAAAGAACCTTCAATCATCAATATTGGTCTGGTCGGCGGTGGTGATCTGTGCAAAGAGATCCTTGAAAAAACAACCGCCGTATATGAACAGGCCGAGATGGTGGCCCCCATATTGGCGGTGGCTGACCCGGATCCTGAAAGTCCCGGGCGGAAACTTGCCAGCCAATTGGGTCTGTTGACGTTTGACGACTACAGGCAGCTCTATGACCGGCGTTACAGTATCCACCTGATCATCATCCTGACCCCAGACCCTGAAATTTTTGATAATATTTTACATACCCGGCCCTCCCGGATGCGGATCCTGTCCTACCAGGTGTTTCGCATGTTCTGGAAAGCCATCGGCCAGGAAGAGCAAAAATTACGGGAGCGCACCACGGAAATGCAGACCATCCTTGATGGCATTGAAGATTTTATTCTGGTGATTTCGCCGCAGATGGAAATTTTGGAAGCTAACGCGTCGTTTTTAACTAAAATGGGCTATTCCCCTGAGGATGTCCTCGGTAAAAAATGCCACCATGTGTGGTATAAACTAGATTACCCCTGCAATGAAGATAAAAAACATTGCCCGCTGCAGGAGGTAGTGCGCAACAAAGGCTATGTTCATCGCATTCGCAGACGCATTTTGCCCAACGGTCAAATCCGATATTATGAAGTCAGCGTCTATCCCATCTGGGAAAAAGACGGCAAGATCTCCAAGTTCGTACACATCAGCCGCGATATCACACAACAGAAAAGGGAAGAGGAGGAGATCACCCGCCGTCTGGAACAAATGGTTGATGAACGCACCCGGCAACTCAAGGAAACCCACAAAAAACTGATCCACCAGGACAAAATGGCATCGTTGGGTAAGCTGTCAGCTTCGGTGGTCCACGAAATCAACAATCCCATCGCCGGAATTCTCAATTTGATCATGCTGATGAAACGCATTGTTGAGGAAGATACCATCGGTGCGGAACAAATTAATCAGTTCACCAAGTACCTGACCTTGATGGAAACCGAAACGCGGCGCACCAGCCGGATTGTATCCAACCTTTTGGCCTTCTCACGCCAGTCCAAAATGGAGCTCAAAAGCGTCAATATCAATCGGCTGATCGAACAGACC
>JASFIV010000109.1:0-13837 GCA_050122475.1 Desulfobacterales bacterium
GTTCCCAGAGCATGGCTGCAAACATTTTTATGGGTGAGCATGACGCCTTTAGGGCGCCCGGTGGTGCCACTGGTATAATACAGTTGGGCCACCTGGTTTTCATCGACCGATACGGGCTCAAAATACCCGATACCGCTGGAAATGGCATCTTCAAGGCTGTGGCACTGAAGTGGGAATGACGCATTCGGTGGGTCGCCAATCCAGACAATCCCTTCGAGGGGAACACCTTCTTTTAATACGCCTTTGACGACATCTGCAAAGCGCGTAGCGGCAATCAACCAGCGACTGTCGGCATCATTTAAAATAAAAGCGATTTCCCGGGCGGCCAGGCGATAATTGAGCGGGTTGAGGATCGCGCCAATTCCGGCAGCGGCATAGTAGATTTCCAGGTAAGCATTTGAATTGACTTCTAAAACGGAGATGCGATCTTCAGGTTGAATTTTCTGTTTCTGAAAATAGCGGGCCAACCCGGCCACGCGCTCACCGACCTGTCGATAGGTATACGATCGGTCACCATCGACGACGCCAATTTTGTCAGGATATAAATCCAATGCTTTTCCAAGGGTCATCCAAATGTTCACAATCATTTCCTCACTTTTAAAATCAACACATGGCCGATTTGCTTTAAGATCTTATAATACAGAACCTTTTTGAATGCCAAGTCCAAAATTATTGCGATTTGACAAAAGATATGGTTGAAATAACCATAAAGTTATGCACGTGCACAAACAGAGTAGGTGTCGTGGTAAAATCAAGCGACATTTTAATAATCTTTAGGTTGAGCCCGTTGCCCCGTTTGCCGGTTAAATGAATCAAACTTTATTCCGTTTTTCTAACGGGCTAAACGGGCAACCGGCAAACCTGTTTGAGGCGTTACCCATAATTTATAGATGACGCTCTGTTGATGGTAATATTTCAGTTTCTTGATAGGCACACATATGACGCTGGAAATCGAAAGCTTTGCCGAAGATTTTGACCCGCGGTTTAAAATTTTTCATGAACTGATGGCCCGCAAGGTCAGGGATATTTTGCTGGTCTCCACCCCTTACGACGCCTGGATTCTGGAAGAAGACTGCCGTCTGTCTGAACGCATCATTCATGAATATCGCGGCCTGAACCTCAGCAACCCGCCGCGCTTTACCTGGGTTTCCACCGCCCAGGAAGCTTTGGCCATGTTGAATCTAAAGAAATTTGACATGGTCATATCCATGAGCCAGCTGGCGGATATGGATGTTTTTACCCTGGGTGAAGAAATCAAAAAAAAGGCTCCCGACTTGCCGGTTGTTTTGCTGGCCCATGATTCTCTGCCGTCTCCGGCCCAGAAATGCCTGGTGGATTTTGGCCGACCGGCGGCAATTGACCGCTGCTTCGTCTGGTCGGGCAATACCGATATTTTAGTGGCTCTGGTCAAAAGCGCTGAAGACCGCCTCAACGTCGAGCACGATACCGAATTTGCCGGCATCCGGGTCATCCTTTTTGTGGAGGATTCTCCGGCCTACATTTCTTCTTTGCTGCCGGTGCTTTACAAAGAACTGGTCAGTCAGACCCAGGCCATAATGGAATACCGGCACCACGAAGAGCATAAACTGCTGACCATGCGGGCACGCCCTAAAATCCTGGTAGCCGAAAGCTTCGAGGAGGCCATACAGCTGTTTAAAAAATTTGAGCCCTACATCCTGGGTGTGATCTCAGATGTCCGCTTCCCGCGCAATGGTGTTCTCGATGAAAATGCCGGTGTCACCTTTCTATCCCAGATCAAAAAAGAGCGCTTCGACATTCCGCTGCTGCTGGCCAGCTCTGAATCTTCGAATGCCGAAAAGGCCAAAAGCGTGCCGGCCGCTTTTGTTGATAAAAACTCTCCCAGCCTGCATGCCGAGGTCCGCTCGTTTTTTGTCGATCAGCTGGGATTCGGCGATTTTGTCTTTCGCAAACCCGATGGTGGCGAAATAGCCCGTGCGCCCAATCTGCGCAAATTTGAAGAGCTGTTGGCAACCATTTCTGAAGATAGCTTTGTTCATCATTGCAGCCGCAATGATTTATCCAGGTGGCTGTTTGCGCGCACCGAAATTGTATTGGCATCTAAAATACGCCCGTTGCGCTATGATGATTTCGCCAGCGTTGAAAGCCACCGCGAATACCTGATTACAATGATTCAAAGCTGGCGCAAGCGGCGCCAAAAAGGCGTGGTGGTCAACTTTGATCCCGGCGATTTTGATCCGGCGACCGAATTTTTTAAAATCGGCAAAGGCTCTCTGGGCGGAAAGGCTCGGGGTCTGGCCTTTGTTGCCAACTTGCTTCAACGCTTGCCGGACATCCAGAAAAAATTTGAAAATGTCAATATCCAGGTTCCCCAGACCCTGGTGGTGACCACCGAAGGCTTTGATGCCTTCATCGAGGAAAATAATCTCAAGGAGCTGGCAAAATCCGATAAACCGGATGAAGAAATTGCGCAGGTCTTTCTTAACGCCAATTTTCCATCCTGGATCGCCGATGAGCTTCGGGCCTATCTTGAACGCATATCCTACCCGCTGGCGGTTCGGTCGTCGAGTTTGCTGGAGGATGCCCAATTTCGCGCTTACGCGGGTTTGTATAGAACCTATATGCTTCCCAATGATCATGCGGATCTCGACACACGCCTGTTCAAGCTGATCAACGCCATCAAATTGGTGTATGCGTCAACTTACTTTAGGGACCCCAAGGCTTTCTCAAAACGTGTGGGCCACCGCACCGAGGAAGAAAAAATGGCCGTCATCATTCAGCAACTGGTGGGAAAAAAATACGGCCAATATTATTACCCGGCTATATCCGGTGTCGCCCAGTCGCACAATTATTACCCTTTTGCGAAAATGAAGCCGGAAGAAGGCATTGCAACGGTGGCGCTGGGTTTGGGTAAGACGGTTATGGAAGGTGAAAAAGCCCTGCGCTTTTCCCCAAAATATCCACAATTATTGCCGCAGCGATCCACCGTCGATGATATCCTGGAGAACTCCCAGCAGTTTTTTTATGCCCTGAACATGGCAGGTGATGCTCCGGAGGTGGGCATTTTAGAGGATGCCAATCTTGCCAAAAGAGATGTCAGCGATGCCGATGGCGAAGCGCCGGTAAAACTCTTGGCCAGCACCTATATCCCGGAAGAACATCGCATCCGGGATTCGGCTCACATGCCCGGATATCGAGTGTTGACCTTTGCGCAGGTTTTAAAATACGGTCAGTTCCCGCTGGCTGAGGTACTGGCGGAAGCGTTGGATTTAGGCCACGAGGGAATGGGCTGTCCGGTGGAGCTTGAATTTTCAATCAATATGCCCCAGGATCCGGAACAAAAATCGGAATTCGCTTTTTTACAGCTCAGGCCGATGACAGCCCGCGCTGAACTGCTTCAGGTTGAGATCAGTGATGATGAAATAGCGCGGTCCTTTTGTTTCTCGTCCCATGCATTGGGTAACGCTGAAAAAAACGATATGGCCGACATCCTTTTTGTAAAGCCCGATGATTTTGATGCAGCGAAGACTCCCCAAATTGCCCGGGAGATTAACGAGCTAAACGCCGGCCTGTTGAGTGAATCCCGCAAATACCTGCTGATCGGACCGGGCCGTTGGGGTTCAGCCGATCGCTGGCTGGGCATCCCGGTGAGCTGGGCCGAAATTTGCGGAGTTGGGGCGATGGTTGAAACCGATTCAGAAAAATTAAAAGCCGATCCATCCCAGGGGTCGCATTTTTTTCACAATATCACCACTTTGGGCATTACCTATGCAACCGTTCTGGACCGAGATTCGGATTTTATCAATTGGGACTGGTTGACTGCCCAGCCGGTGACCAGAGAAACAACATACATGGCCCATGTACGGCTCGACAAGCCTTTTCGGCTGAAGGTGGATGGGCGCACGTCCAAATGTGTTATGTATCGCTAAAAGCGGCTGGCTAACTCGTTAAAGTGTCAATTCGTCAAATCGTAAAAAACCTCTGTCTAACCGGCCCTCTACCCCCAATTGAATTATCTTAAACCGGTTCGGTAGTGAAGATATCGGGTGTTAAAACGACCAAAATGAAAAAAATTTTGTTAAAGGCGCTGGTGGCCAATACGGCCGGAGAAATTTTTGAGCTCGAAGATTACGCCGCCCTGGGAGCAAGCGGGGGAAAACCCATACCGCTGACGCTTGACAATACCCGTGTTATGCCATTTGGCAGCGAATTGATGTACCTGCCACAGCGCCGGCCGGTTTTGTTGAATTTGCAATCAGGCCGGATTGAAACCGTAACTGAGAACCCTTATGCACCCGATCAGGCTTTATACCCGGTGACCGCATTTAATTCCCCGGGTTATGTTATTTCGCATCTGGGCACATTTGTGGAAACTCCGGAAGCACAGGTACTGCCGCTTTTTTCCTATGGTGCGGTGGGCTGGCACCGAGGCAAATTTCGATCTGCGGTGATTCGGGTGGATCGGGAAAAGCGACAGGACCTGCGGTTGATGAAACCTGAAGCGGTTGCCAGCGGCATCGACCGGATGCGCCAGCTGATGCCTGCCAATCGCCTGCGGACGCATCTTGAAAAATGCGCCTTGCAGTTTGGCTGCCCGGCGGCTAAAAATTTTTTTCTATGCCGCTATGAAGCACCACTTCCCACCGCCCAACACTGCAATGCCCGCTGCCTGGGCTGCCTGTCTTTGCAGAAGCATAGCAAAATTCCGCATAGCCAGGACCGCATCGGTTTCACCCCGACTGCAGAGGAAATAGCGGAAGTGGCCCTGGCGCATATCAAACGCGTTAAGAACAGTGTGGTCAGTTTCGGACAGGGGTGCGAAGGGGACCCTTTACTGGCAGCCGAGGTGATCGCACGAGCGATTCGTTTGATTCGTTCTGAAACAAATCGGGGCACCATCAACATGAACACCAATGCCAGCCTTCCCGGTGCACTGCAAAAGGTCATCGAAGCCGGACTGGACAGCATTCGGGTCAGTATGAACAGCGTGCGCCCGGAGTGCTATCTGGCCTATTTCCGTCCAAAGGGCTATGGGTTTTCTGATGTCATAAAAAGCGTGGATCTGGCACTGAATAACGGTCTTTTTGTAGCGGTCAATTATTTAAATTGTCCCGGGTTTACCGATACCACCTGGGAAATTAAAGCCTTGAAGAAATTTTTGACGACATACCCGATTCACATGATTCAGTGGCGCAATTTGAATTTCGACCCGCTGCGCTATTTTAAGTTAATGGAGGCTGTGACCGCCAAAGATGCACCCATCGGCATGCACAGTCTGCTGGAGCTCATCCGGCGGGAATTTCCAAAGCTTAAATTTGGCTACTTCAACCCGCCCAAGGAAAAGTTTGCGAATTAGCTTCAGACTTACATACACCTGGTTCAGAGGTTTAATACCAGAATTCAGCGTCTTTGGCTGCTGGCCACTGCCTGCTTGCTGCTGGCTACCAAAGACGAGTTAGCTGCCAGAAGCAAGGGGCCGGCAGCTGTTAGCCTTGGGACTTTAAACATGAAATCCGATAGCGCGGCGACGGATACCTGAAACATGAAATGGATTGAAATCAAAGTTGCTTTTGATGCCGAGGATAACCGCCTTGCCGGCGAGTTGATTTCCAACCTGTTTTTTGAATCTGACCTTACGGGTGTGGTCGAAGATGATCCGTCCATAGAGCCCGCTGACGACTGGGCCGAGGACGCGATTGGTCGACCGCAACAACGAGCGGTGGTTGGGTATTTTCCAAAAGACCGACAGGCAAAAAAACGCTGTAGGGATCTGGAACAACAACTATCTCTGCTAAAGCAGAATTTGACCCTGGGTTACCGTGTCATTTATAAAGAGCTGGATGAGGAGGACTGGGCTGAGGCCTGGAAGGCTTTTTTTGAGCCCCAAAAAATAGGGCAAAAAATAGTCGTCAAGCCCACCTGGCGCGATTACACAGCCAAGCCCGGTGATATTGTGGTGGAACTGGATCCCGGAATGGCCTTTGGTACCGGAACGCACCCGACCACGGCTTTATGTATTCGTCTGATTGAAGACTATCTCAAGAAAGACGATCGGTTTTTAGATATCGGTACCGGCTCTGGTATCCTGATGGTTGCAGCGGCCAAACTGGGCGCCGGATTCGTTTGCGGTCTTGATAAAAATGAAATGGCTGTTAAAATTGCTGCAGAAAACCTCCGATTGAACGGAATCGCACAGGAGAGATTTTCAGTAAAAGAGGGTAATTTGGTTACCGGAGTTGAAGAAAAGTACCATCTGGTTGTGGCTAATATTTTGACCCAGGTGATCTATAATCTGTTAGAGGATATTGAAAATATCCTCCATGACAAAGCCATTTTTATTTGCTCAGGGATTCTTGAAAAAAACGAAAATCTGGTGCTGGCCAGAATGAAAACCATTGGATTTGATATTCTGGACCTCTGCATAAAAGATCAATGGGTGGCAATCGCTGGACGCTTTACCAAACGGCACAAGGCATAAGGCAAAAGGTTCACGGTCTCAATTAAAAACCGTGCGCCATGCGCCGTGTGCCCTGCGCCCTGAACCAGCCGTAAAACGGCACCAATGCTAAAACCATGGGAGCGTTTTCATGAGGGTATTGCTGGTAGAAGATGACAGTAAAATCGCATCCTTCATCATCAAGGGTTTAAAAGCCGAGGGCTTTGCCGTCGATCATGAAGACAACGGTGAAGACGGTTTGCATATGGCCTTAACCGAGCCTTACGATGCTGCGGTTATCGATATTATGCTGCCCAAAATGGACGGCCTGAGCCTGGTTGAAAATATGC
Source organism: Desulfobacterales bacterium (assembly GCA_050122475.1). GTDB lineage: Bacteria > Desulfobacterota > Desulfobacteria > Desulfobacterales > JAHEIW01 > JAHEIW01. The sequence continues at coordinate 6,766 of JASFIV010000109.1, forward strand.
GACGTGAAAAACTGAAAACACCTATTATTATTTTAAGTGCCAAAGGAGAAGTTGATGATCGCGTAAAAGGACTGCAGACCGGGGCGGATGACTACCTGACGAAACCCTTTGCATTTTCAGAATTGCTGGCCCGGCTCCAGGCCCTGATTCGGCGCAGCAGCGATGTTGCCGAGCCGACCAAACTGACGGTTGCCGATATCAGCATGAACCTGATTACCCGTGAAGTGGTGCGAGCCGGCCAAAAAATTGAGCTGCAGCCATTGGAATTTTCGTTGCTGGAATACCTGCTGCGCAATGCCGGCAGGGTGGTGTCAAAAATTATGATTATGGAACATGTCTGGGATTATTATTTTGATCCCCAGACCAACGTGGTTGAATCCAGAATCTACAAGCTGCGTGAAAAAATAGACAAAGAATTTTCCAAAAAGATGATTCACACGGTGCGCGGAGTCGGCTATGTTCTTAAAGAAGATAAATAATGCCCGTCATACGCTGGCGTTTCGCCTCACCCTCTGGTATGCGGGTATTTTTATGCTCACCTCCTGCGTGGCTTTTTTCTTTTTCTATTTTTTAATTACGTCTGTTATCCAGGATCGTACAGATCAAGATTTGTTGGGTGAAGCGCGTACCCTGTCTTCAATTCTTAAGCTGCAGGGTATCGAAGCGGTTAAGCGGCAGATTATTTTTGAGGCCCAGGCTGCCGGTGAAAAGAAGATCTTTTTTCGACTGCTTTCTTTTGATGGCCAGGAATTTTCTTCCTCGAATATGTCCTACTGGTTGGATATCGACGTCGGCAAGCCGGCCATCAATCAACTGATCCGAGATAAACGACCGGTTTTTGATACCATCAGCCTTCCTGATCGTAAACACAGAATACGAATTTTGTACGTCCATATCGGCCGTAACATCATTTCGCAGCTCGGTCAATCCATGGAAAGCTATACCCGATTTATTGAAGCCTTTCGCAAAATATTTGTCCTCACGATGGCATCATTGTTTATTTTTGCTGTCATTATCGGGTGGTTTATGGCCAGACGAGCCCTGGGGGGGGTTGAAACCGTGACGCAAACGGCCCGGCACATATCCGAAGGCAGCCTCAATGAACGGGTTCCGGTGAAAAAAAACCAGGACGAGATCGACCAGTTGGCCATTACGTTCAATCAGATGCTCGACCGTATTCAAACACTGGTTACCGGTATCCGGGAAATGAGCGATAACATTGCCCACGACTTGAAAAGTCCGATCACCCGCATCCGGGGGCTATCCGAAGTTTCAATGACCACCGGCGCCTCTGAGAAAGACTATGAAAACCTGGCGGCCAGCACCATCGAAGAGTGTGACCGGCTGTTGGACATGATCAACACCATGCTGGTTATTTCCAAAACCGAAGCCGGTGTCAACAAGCTTGATGCCGTAGAGATGGATATTGGCACCGTGGTGCGGGATGCCTGTGATTTATTTCTGGCGCCGGCAGAAGATAAAGGTGTCAAATTAGCCTGTGATGTTGCCGGCCATTGTAACATTTTCGGTGATCATCGGATGATTCAAAGAATGATCGCCAACCTGCTGGATAATGCCATCAAATACACACCTGCCGGCGGTAGGATTGATGTAACGGTTCATGCTGATGATCATCAGGACATTTCTCTCACCGTTAAGGATACCGGCATCGGCATATCCGAAAAAGACAGCACCCGCATATTTGAGCGTTTTTATCGGTGTGATCCGAGTCGTTCGGAGGCCGGCATCGGTTTAGGCCTCAGCTTTGCCCGCACCATTGCCCGCGCCCATGGGGGTGACATAACGGTTGCCAGTCAGATAGATCAAGGCAGCACATTCACCATCACCCTCCCAAAACTGATATCAAAACCTTCATCTCTTGGCTGATAGCTGCGTTGTGAACCGGTTCAAAATCCTCGCGTACTAGCGTTTACGCTCCGTTTTCGAACCGAACCACGCCTTGCCCTCGGCCAAGATCTAAAGCTTTATAAGCCTTTTTAATCATTAAATATTTAAAAATCTTCCATTCTTTCTCCATAAAATTCCCCGCTGAATCTAACCATTTGATCATCTTGGGGTCATTTTGCGGTTATCTTGACAATCTACTATTTGACACCAATTATTTTATTGCCATTAATCTGATTTTCAGAAGGAGGAAATAATGATTCACATTCACAAAAGCAAAATTATCGGTAGCCTGGTGATCGTTCTGGCAGCCGGACTCATCTGGGGCTTATCGAGCCTCGAATCGCATACAGCAGCTAAAAACGCACCGGCAACGGAATCCGGGGCCATGATGGTCCCGGCCAGCTTCAGTGAGCTTGCCAGGCAGTCCCAGCCGGGGGTGGTTAACATCCGAACCGTTAAAACGGTTGAAGGCGGTGGCCCTGTATTTCGGCACTTTTTTGGCGATCCATTTGGGCGCAAAAATCCCTTTGAAGACTTCGGACCTTTTTCCGATGAGCGCCAACGGGAATTCAAACAAAGAAGCCTGGGATCCGGGTTCATCATCGACCGTGAAGGCCACATTGTCACCAATAATCATGTGATCGAAGGCGCGGACGAAATTACGGTGCGCCTGTCCAATGACAAGGAATATGATGCTGAAATTGTCGGGCGCGATCCCAATACCGATCTGGCCCTGATCAAAATCAAAGGTGCTTCGGATCTGGTTCCCCTGAAAATGGGTGATTCAGACCAGTTAATGGTTGGCAGCTGGGTGGTGGCCATGGGCAGCCCCTTCGGCCTGGAACAGACGGTCACCGCCGGTATTGTTAGCGCCAAAGGGCGCGTAATCGGCAGCGGCCCTTACGACGATTTTATCCAGACCGATGCGTCCATCAATCCGGGTAACAGCGGCGGTCCGCTTTTGAATATGGACGGTGAAGTGGTGGGTATCAATACCGCCATCGTTGCCCGGGGGCAGGGGATCGGATTTGCCATACCGGTCAACCTGGCGCAGGGAATCATCCGTCAACTCGAAGAGAGCGGTTCCGTCACGCGCGGCTGGCTGGGTGTCGGAATTCAAGATCTGACCCCGGAATTGGCCGAATATTACGGGATCAAAGACAAAAAAGGGGTGCTGGTTGCCAAGGTTTTTGAAGGCGATCCGGCAGATAAAGCCGGCATTAAGGCCAATGATATCATCATTGCCGTAGACGGCAAACCTATCAAAACAAGTCGAGAGCTGACCGGAACGATTGCTGAAATTCCGGTTGGCAAAAAAACCCCTATTACGATACTGCGCGATGGCAAAGAAAAGACGGTGAAGGTTAAGATCGCCAAACGCGACGATTCCGAACGGGTGGCCCGCCAGCAGCCGGAAAAAAATGGCGAACTCGGCATTCGGATTGCTGAGATGACACCGGAAATGGCCAAACGCTACGGGCACTCGGAAAACGAAAAGGGTGTGCTGGTGGTTGGTGTGGAGTCCGGCAGCAAAGCAGCAGAGGCCGGCATTCGACAAGGGGATCTGGTCAAAGAAATTAACCGCAAACCGGTTAAGGCCGTTTCTGAGCTGCGCGCTGAACTCAAAAAGGACGATAAAATTCAATTGCTGGTTAAACGGCCCAATGCCGGTTTTGTGGTGATTAAGATCGGCTAAACAATATTTATCCAAAGATTCAAGCTGGCTAATGGGAACTTTTTGGCCGAGCATACTGCTCGGCCAAAAAGTCTCATCCTATATCTGTACAATTCACTATCCCTCTTTTATTAGATCCTTCCTCATATCCGTGTATCCGGTAATGGTTCTTTCACTGTCTTTTGGGCCAGTTGACTAGCAAAACCCCGATTAAGACGGCCACGAAACCCGCGATAAAGACCAGAGTCAGTTTTTCAGCCAAAAGGGCTGCCCCCAATATGGCTGCCACCATCGGATTCAAATTGATGTATACCGCAACCTGGGTGGGCGTGAGATGCGCCAGGGCGAACGTCCACAGAAAATAGCCAAGGGCACCGCCACAAATTCCTAAAAACAGAATGAGGCTGACGGCCTGCAGGTTAATATGTGTTAGCGCTTGGAAAAGCCCTTCAACAAATGCAGCCGGTATCAACAGGCATGTCCCGGTTAACATCGCATATGTGGTTACGGTGATGGCCTTATATTTTTTTAGCATTTTTTGAGCCAGAACCCCGTAAATGGCGCCGCAAATGGCAGTTAAAAGCATCAGCAAATCCCCTAGTAAGGCCCTGCCACCTCCCTGCCATGTCAGCCCCCGTTCAGCAAGCACAAATGCAACCCCACTAAGTGTAAGGATGATGCCCCCAACCTGACGCAAGGTGAGCTGCTCACTTTTTGCAATGCGCGCCAGCAAGGCACTCCAGAGCGGCAGGGTGGCCAGCATGAGTGCGCCGCGTGAAGCCTCGGTGTACTTCAGGCCCACGTTAAACGTTATCGGAAAGATGGTGAACAAAACCGCTCCAAGAAGGGCAAGATAGGGTAGGTCATTCCATTGAATGCGCAGCAGATCCGGTTTGAGGATGAGCAGAAAAATGAGTAAAATCAACCCTCCCTGACCGAATCGGAGAAACGCAAGACTCAGCGGGGGGATGCTTCCGACGGCCACTCGGGTAGCGACGACCGAGGCACCAAACAATGCCGCCGCGCTGAAGGCGGCAGCGTTTCCAGCAAAGCTGCGGTCCATCATGATGAGGCAGGCTGCCCGTTCAAGTAGGGTTTTAACGCAGCATAAATGGCAAAATTAATCGGTGTCGGGATTCCCTGCTCACTCCCCAGGCGAACAACAGTACCATTCAAGACATCCAGCTCCAGGCGTCGGCCGGCGGATAGGTCGTAATACATTGAACCTCGAATCGACGCTTCCAGGCTGTCAAAGAAGTCCATGAAGTCATCCACACATTTTTCGGCCAAATTCGCCCCCTTTGCCCGCGCAACCATAGCGACTTCTTCCATAGTGCCCCGCAACAAATTTCGCGTTTCCTCGCAGGCCAGTATGTCTCCCATGGGCAAGCGTGTCAGAGCGGTTACTCCGTTTACACCGCAGATCATCAAAAATTTTTGCCACAGAGCAGTTTGAATATCGGGATGAAGTTCGGCTGTGATGTTGGCATTTTGTAAAGTGCTTTGGAGTATTTCAGTTCGACCGCTGGTTCCGCCTTTCATCTCCCCCAGAACAATTTTACCGGGCCCCCCCGTCTGAGCGATGACCCCGGGGGACTCGATGGTTGAGGACACGTAAGAGGTGCAACCCAATACGTGTTCGGCCCCTAAGACGTTCCCGATCTGCTCCTCATTGCCGATGCCGTTTTGCACTGAGAGAACGACGGTTTGCGGCCCGATCACAGGCCGGATCTGCTCGGTAGCTTCGGCATTATCGTAAGCTTTGACGCAGAACAGAACACAGTCGACCGGTCCGATGTCATTGGGATTATCAGTGGCTGTGGCGGCTAAGGTAAAATCACCGGCCAAAACGGAATTTATGGCAAGACCGTTTTGACGAATGGCATCCAGATTCGCCCCCCGTGCGATAAACGTCACTTCTTCTCCGGCCCGGGCCAGCAGGCCCCCAAAATAGCCGCCCGTTCCCCCAGTTCCCATTACCGCAATACGCATGATTACCCCCCTTCACTTGGTGATTAAAATCAGTTTGACCATACGTCGGATATACAAGCGTTAACCTGGTGCTGCATTCTTTAACGAACTTAGCATCTTTCGCGGTTTTTAAATAGGTAATTTGAACCTTCTGTTTTTTTTGCGAAAGAATCGCTTTCGGCTATACAGGCTTGCGCGCCCGCAGGCTGATTCCTTTGGTGCCAAATTCCATTGCGCTGGACGGGTTTGGGACATCCGCAAAAATGTCATGCCGTGCAACGATTTCGGCAAATTCAAAACCGGCAGCGTTCACAGCGCTTACAAGGTCTGCCTCCGGCAGACCACCGGCAATTCAGCCGGTCCACAGAGAAATGTCATCCAATGTCTCCGGCGGTATCGATTTAGCGACTAAAATGTCACCGATATAAAGACGCCCACCGGGTTTTAAGATGCGCGCCCACTCGCTCAATGTTTTGACTTTATCGAGAGTCAGGTTGAGCACGCCGTTGCTGATGACGACATCGGCATATTCTTTCCTGACCTCCTCACGCAGATCCTCTGCCGATAGCTTTGAAGTCGTCTGTAATGCGCTCATTGATTTTTCCTTTCAATAATTCTTTTTTTTCTTTTTGAATAAATCTTGATCGGAAAAAACATAGGCGTATTTTTCTTATAAGTTAAATACGCCTCGCCGTATTCCTTCAGAACCTGCTGCTCTTCTCTTCTGGCAAGCTTGTAATAGAGAATAAGCAGGATCGGATACATTAGCAAGATGGTCGGGTTTAGCCAGCGAAACATCCAGCCGGTGATAATCAGAAAAATTCCGGTGTACTGAGGATGACGGATGTATCTGTATAATCCACTGGTGACCAATCCTTTTGATTTATGAATTTTCATCCATCCAAAGAAGACCAGCAACATTCCGCTCAGCGTCATCCATACGGCCACTGCTCTGGTGGGCCAATTTTTGGCACCACAAAGTGGCATCAAGGTCAAGAGAATAATTTGTCTTTATGTTAATGCAACATGTTGAAAGTTATAAAATATGTTATGACATTGGCATTTAATTGACTGTTAATGGATTTTATGAAATGAAAGTTTAATCTTTATCCATAGCCATTGGAAATTTATTCGCATGACTGACAGAGCCACCAAACTAACTGCCCTGACGATTGCATCATTGAGTTCGTTTATTACACCATTCATGATCTCTTCGATCAATATTGCGCTACCGATGATCGGAAAGGAATTTAAAACCGATGCGGTGGTCTTGAGCTGGGTGGCGACGTCTTATTTGCTGGCTGCAGCCGTATCTCTGGTGCCTTTCGGCAAGCTGGCTGATATTTATGGTCGCAAAAAGATCTATATGCTCGGTATGGGGCTTTTTGCCCTGACATCGCTGCTGTCTGCCCTTGCCCCGTCGGCACCTCTGCTGATCGTATTTCGAATTTTCCAGGGCGCGGGCAGTGCCATGGTTTTTGCCACCGGAATTGCCATCTTAAGCTCGGTTTATCCGGT
>JASFIV010000110.1:0-13789 GCA_050122475.1 Desulfobacterales bacterium
AAAGGTGACAACAATCTTGCTGTCATCTGCTAAATAATCAACGAAAATACCGGTTACGGTATTTGTTTCTTGAGGTGTTAAATCTAAGCGGGGTATCATCTGGGCCAGATGCCAGCGTAATTCCTGTTGATGGGTCTGCCGCGCCAGACCAACGAGCTTCGATTTAAATGGTTGTAACAAGCGGGGATTACCGGCAGATATTTTTTCCATGGCGTCTGCAGCCCGCATCCGTATAATCGCATCCGGATCAAACAGACCACTGACCAGATTTTTAAATAAGCCCGGTTTTTTTTTGACAGCCACAACCACCGTATCGACATTTCCAATGGAGCGTCGGTCACCGCCTCGCAGTTTAGACAGTATGTTCGTCATATCTCAACCTGAAGCCGTTTTAAAGTTAGCAGATTTTAGGTATGACCTTCAGGCTAAATCCGGCCGAGGCGACTGAGGATGGCACCCTCCTCGTCTTGCTTAATTTTACCGGCATCGGTCCCCTCAAAGTCAACCGTAAATATGTTTTCGCTCAACCGGATTATTTTTTGCCAAACTTTCAAATGAGCGGGATTCTCCTGATAGCGCTGAACAGCTTCTAAATTGGCAAATAACGCCACCAGTGCAAAGTCATAGGATCTTGCGGTGTGAAGCAGGTCGCGGCCAAATTCATAGGTATGAATTTCAACAATCCGGTTGGGGAGATCATCCAGGCTTTTTTCAAGTGCTTCGATGTCACTGTCACTGACTTCCGGTTTAAATTTGATCAATACAACATGGTTGATCATATCGGCATCTCCTTTATTATCACCTTATCCTATTTCATTGCCCTGCTTTTATAGTGATTCGTACTGTTTTATTTACCACGGAGAACACGAAGCGCACAAAGAAACATAAAGGAAAGATAAAAAAGATAATCTTCGTTTTCTTCGTGAATTTCGTGGTAAAATTATATCCTTATAACAGCCTTAAGCGTTAAATTTTTCACGCGATTAGTAAATAAAGCGTTACTATTGCCTGAACGATGGATACCAGTAGCGTCAAAGATAGAATCAGCCGTGAGATGGGCGCATCGAACTCATGCCGGCCCTTGCGAATGAAGGCCATATGAATACAAAACGCAAAAATTCCCCCGGCGCAAATGATCAGACTGATAATCAGTCCTGAAAATGCCTGTCGATCGATGCATACCAGACCATATAAAATTAAAAAAAGAAGCGGAAAATGCAGCAGCAAAAATCCGCCGATGCCGCCCGGCAGTTTGAACAGCTCCCATTCTTTCCAGTAAGCGGAGTCGATTTCATGATTAATCAACAATATCGCATTTATCAAATAAATCCAGAAGAGAATTTCGAAAGCCATTGACGATTATCTTTCCTTGGAAAATCGTTGCAAGCCGATCATGAGCAAACCAAAGCCGATTTTCGGAACATTATTATGACAAGGGGTATAATGAGTTGCAATCGAATTATGCCCGAAGATGTTGGCAAAGCGATTAAAAGGGGACGTTGAAATCGGGCTCAGTTGCGGAGCGCTTGCAAATAGGCTTGTTCAGAATAGCCATGAATCCCTTTACCATTTATGACGACAAAAGGCACGACCCGTTGATCGGTCAAGGTCATCATGCGGCGAGCCGCCCGCGGGTCCTTGTCGATGTCATAAGTGGTAAATTCGATTCCTCTTGACCGGAAAAAGTTCTTGGCTTTTTTACAATACCCACACCAATCGGTTTCATAAATCTCAACGATCGAAGCTTGGGCAGTGACGCTTTCTTCCGAAGAATCATCTAATAAATCAAAAAACTCAGGGTCCAGCGTATCCGTACCGTCTTTTTCAGATATCGGGCGGCTATGCGCCGACTCTGCTTTAGAAGGTTCAACGGCATCATTTTCAGTTTCAACCGGAACCGGAATGTCGTGGGTTGGAGAGTCTGAATAATGGGTAATGCCATTTTCATCAACCCATTTGTAAATTTCGGCTGATGAAATTCCCAAAGTGACAAGCGTTATCAAAATGCCCAGAATAATGACGTGTATCTTCATGTCTCATTGACCTTGGGGTACAGGGATGACAGTTAAACGAAACTGCCAACCGATCGACTAAGCTTTTAAATGCTCAGCAGATAATGATTACCTGTTTTTATGTATCGGGTGATTGGGTCGTAGAGTTGAGCAAATCCTGGTGAGATCGGTGGCTTTTTATGCTTAAGTCACTTATTCTTCTAATAATAATGTATCAATTGACTTGTTCTGATCGTTTCGCTGCCAGTCGATTTGGTTTTTGATTTCGCTGAGAATAAAACTGCTTTTGAGGCTTAAGGCGATTTCGGCTTTTGTGGGTTCGGCCGCACCGGAGTCTTTTACAAAGCGTTGCACCGCAGTGAGGGCGTCTTTGATGTTTTCATCAAAGAGGCCGGCTCTAACCCAATTGTTTTTCGATGGGCCTGCCATCAGGTTCATTTTCCAGAAGGGATCCCGTGAACGCGATTTCGGTGAGGTCGCTGAAACCTGTTTTTTACGTTGAAATTTAATCTGGTTGCCGATTTCGTTTAATATAAAGTAGCTCTTGAGGGCTTCTGCAACTTCCAATTGGGTAGGCTCGTTTCCGGTTGTCATTTTTACATATTTCAGCACCTTTAACATAGCATCTGTCATATCGGTGTCTAGTCGTATCAGTTTGGACAAGATTCACTCCTTGAAATTAAGCATATATATAAAAAATATAAAAATTTTAGGAAGTTGTCAAATAAGAGATGATTGGCGCCAAGATTCTGGTGCATCAGCTTTCGTCTGCAATTTCATCCGGTAGAATCCGGTTTAAAATAACGCCTGTCAGCGTTGCCAGCGCCACACCTTTCAGGGTGAACGCGCTGGCTGAAAAGGTGATTCCGCCGATTCCGGTCACTAAAATGATCACCACTATCAGCAAATTTCTGAATGCCATTAATTTTGACTCGACCTGTAGCAGGCAATTGATACCCGCAACTACCAGGGCGCCAAAAAATAAAATCAGTATTCCGCCGCTAACCGGATCGGGGATGGTCTGGATAATGGCGCTCAACTTACCCACAAAGGCCAGTGCCATAGCCAGTATAGCGGCCCACACCATTATGGCCGGATCCCATTTCTTGAAAACCGCCACCGCTCCGGTAATCTCGGCGTAAATACGAACCGGCGGACCACCGATAAACGCGGCGACCGTGTTTGCAGCACCGTTACCCAGCAGTGTTCGATGGATGCCGGGTTCCCTCAGGTAATCCATTTCTGTGATTTCGCCGATGGCCAGGATATCGCCAAAATGTGCGATTACCGGTACGACCACTGCTGGAACTATAAAAAAAACAGCATGAATATTGAATTGCGGGAATACAAATTTCGGAACGGCAAACCATGGTGCACTGGCAACGATTGAAAAATCAATGATTCCGAAAGGGATAGAAACCAGATATCCCGCGATGAAACCGCCGATAATGGGTATCAGTTTCAAAATGCCCCGGGCCAGCATAAAGATGACAATGGTCACCACCAGCGTGATGGTCGCGATCAGCAAAGCGATTTTATCGGGTATCAGGTTAGCTGGGTTTGAATTGCCCAGCGCCATTGACACGGCAACCGGTATCAGCATCATACCGATGACCATGATTATCGGTCCAACCACAATCGGGGGAAATAATGACGGAATGAAATTGCGGCCTTTCCAGTAAATGATGCCGCCAATACCCGTATAGACAAGGCCTGCGGCCACAAGCCCACCGAGGGTGGCAGCCAGACCCCATGTTTCTGTCGCTATTAGTATCGGGGCCGTGTAAGCAAATGATGATGCCAGAAAGACCGGGATGCGCCTTTTTGTGAGACCATGGAAAATGAGGGTTGCAGTACCGGCTGTAAACAAAGCCACACCGGGATCCAAACCGGTGAGGATGGGTACGGTGATCAGCGCACCAAATGCGACCAGAAGAATTTGGACACTAAATAGACTGTCTGGATAATTCAATTTATAGTCTGTGATCCAATCCTTGACGGCCATACTTACCCTGGTCCTCTGGTGGCTGAAAAACGAGGTGACACACTATTTGGCGCCGGGTTTACTTGGTACCAAATATCTTATCGCCCGCATCTCCTAAGCCGGGTAGGATATATCCGACCTCGTTTAATTTTTCATCTATGGCAGCAACCCATATTTCGACATCGGGATGAGCCGTTTGCAACCGCTCGATGCCTTCCGGAGCGGCAACCATAAATATTCCTTTGATATCTTTGCAGCCGGATTCTTTTATCAGATCAATTGTGGCGATAACTGTACCGCCGGTTGCTAGCATGGGGTCCAGAATAAGGGCAATGCGCTCGTCCATCTGATTGGTCATTTTGACATAATATCTGATAGGTTCAAGCGTTTCTTCGTTGCGGTACAAGCCGACAACACTAACCTTGGCGGTTGGTATAAGATTGAGAACACCGTCCATCATGCCAAGCCCGGCCCGAAGAATCGGTACGACGGTGATTTTTTTGCCCTTAATTTTTTCAACTTCAACCTCTCCGGCCCAGCCAGTAATGGTAACGGTTTCGGTCTCCAGATGCTTGGTGGCTTCATAGGTCAGAAGATTGGCCAATTCGGATGCAAGATCGCGAAAATCTTTGGTTGTAATATTATGTTCCCGCATAAACGCCAATTTGTGCTTGACCAAGGGGTGATCAACGACATGTACCGGCACGGCGGCCTCCTTTTGTGATAGGTTAAAATTATGGTATGGCAGGCAGGAGAAAAAACAGGTACAGGTATATCATGAGTCATTAATTGCAGCCTCGTATATGCAATTAATACCCCTGTGTCAAGACAGAAGAAGAGTTAAATGGGGTCTAAAATTCGCCTAAAGGTCGCTTAAAGGTAAATGCGGCGGGCTCTTTAACCAGTTTTTCAGTCGCCATATCGACATTGTCACCACTGGCCGAAAATGGCAACGAAATCAGCCAAAAAATCGACCCGACGGCTGTTGCGACAATACCAACAGGGCGGACCACAATCGTATCATACATCATGGCGCCGCCGCCGGGTTCTCTGGTTTCAAAATAATCCTGGGCCTGGACTGTCGTTGCAAAGGGCATAATGATCAGAGCCGCGATCACACCAATAATTGCCCATGACGTTGTTAATTTTCGCATAACTGCCTCCTTAACCTATATATATCGTCCAGATCTTGAATTTCATTAGAATATATCTCAAAAATGCATCTAACACCCAATGGCTTTGTTGCGGGCAGGGACAGGGAACCCTTTTTTCCCCTGTCCCTGCATAAAATACTCGAATACTTAACGTTGTATGCCCGTACACGCGCATTTTGAATCGGTTTTCGTCGCGCCCTTGGGCGTGATCTACTATTTTTGAGATAGATTCTAGTTTTTTTTTAGAGCCAACCGCAGGTTCATAAACCGATAAGCAGCTCAATCCGCGGGCAAAATAGATTATCACCGGCCCGTCGGCAGGCGAAACCGCTTTGGGTTGAATCCAGTTTAACTTAAGGTTATATTAGCATTATTTTGAAAATATGTATATCCATTTTATGAAAATTGAAAAGATTAGAAATATTTACGATTTATTCCAGGCTGAAAAGGTATCTTTGAAAATGATGCTCATCTAAAGATTAATTGTTGGCCCATGACTATCGAAAATTCAAATCTCGAAGTTGCGGTTGCGTTACCGGTTTATCATACCTTTACTTACAGCGTCCCGCCTTTTTTGAGCCCTTATATTGCTGCCGGCAAACGCGTTCTGGTACCATTCGGAAAGCGACGGGTAACAGGCTATATCATGGGGTCTGCTGCTGGAACCCAGCCGGCTGAAATCAAGCATATTTTTGACGTGCTCGATCAAGAATCTCTTTTTCCACCGTCGATGATTCCTTTTTATCAATGGATTGCCGACTACTATAAATATCCAATCGGTGATGTCATCAAAAACGCGCTTCCCGGTGGTCTTACGCTTTATGATTATGCGGCCCTCTCGATTACAGCCGAAGGCAAGTCAGCCTTAAGAAACAAAACCGTCACCTCCCTTCAACGGTCGGTATTGCAGTTGCTTGAATCCGGGCCCTGCCGCCTGAAAGACCTTAACGACAAGTTGAACCAGAACGTGCCCGGGGCCTTCCTGCAGTCACTTCAGCACAGCGGATGGATAGCAAAGACGCGAGAACTTAGCAGGGCTTCAACCCTGACCCTCACCGAACGCCATGTCGCACTCGGCAGGCCAGATACGCCGATGGATCGACTTTCAAAAGCTCGCAAGAAGATCATTGAAATCATTGGTCAGCAAGGTGAGTTGTCAATGCCTGATCTAAAAAAGCAGGTGCCCAATGCAGCCCGCCTGGTTCGGGCGCTTGAAAAAGACGGCTACCTGACCATTCGCCAAAAACGCGTCTACCGCGATCCTTTTGGTGAGACCATTCGTGCAGATACGGCCCATGCGTTAAATGTCGAACAGCAAAGCGTCGTTGCACAGGTCAATGACAGATTGGATCAGGGTTTTGCGACATTTCTTCTGCAAGGCGTCACCGGCAGTGGGAAAACCGAGGTTTATATGCAAATCGCAGCTGAAGTCCTCAAGCGGCAGCAATCGGTTTTGGTGCTGGTTCCCGAGATTGCCCTGATTACACAGATGGAGCGGCGCTTTCGTGCGCGGTTCGGTGAACGAATCGCCGTGCTGCACAGCGGCCTTTCGGCTGGTGAGCGTTTTGATCAATGGAGTCTTATCATGCAGGGCAAAGCACAGATCGCCATCGGTGCGCGGTCGGCTATTTTTGCCCCTTTCCCTGCGGTCGGTCTCGTGATCGTAGACGAAGAGCATGACGCTTCCTATAAACAGGAAAACAATTTGCGCTATAATGCCCGAGATCTGGCGGTGGTCAGGGCAAAACAAAATGATTGCCTATCGCTGTTGGGATCCGCTACACCTTCCATTCAGTCCTATTATAATGCCCGGGCCGGAAAATTTATCGAAGTCAACCTCAAACAGCGTATCGAACGTCGCTCATTGCCCGACATAAAAATTGTGGATCTGCGGGAAAGCATGGGATACCGGGGAATTCGGCGCTTTATTACATCTGAATTACAACGGTCGATGAAGCAAACACTGGATCGCAAAGAGCAGATACTGCTTTTTATCAATCGTCGCGGGTTTGCCAATTTTGCACTCTGTCAATCATGCGGCCAGACCCTGCGATGCAAACATTGTGATATTTCCCTGACCTACCACCAGAAGGCCAATGCGCTTCGTTGCCATTATTGTGGATTTTCCCGGGCGGCAACGATCAGTTGTGACAGTTGTGGATCTTCTGAAATAAAAAAAATAGGTCTGGGTACCGAAAAGATTGAAGCTACGGTGCAAAAAATTTTTCCAGAGGCCCGTGTTGCGCGTATGGATCGGGATACCACCACCCGAAAAGGAAGTATTTTTAGATTGCTCAAAGGCCTAAATGATCGATCAATCGATATCCTGGTGGGCACCCAGATGGTGGCTAAAGGTCACGATTTTCCAAATATCACCCTGGTGGGAATTATCTGCGCTGATTTATCACTCAGCTTTCCCGATTTTAGAGCGGGTGAACGGACCTTTCAGCTGATTGCCCAGGTTGCCGGCCGTGCAGGCAGAGGCGCCTCTCCGGGGCGGGTCATCTTACAAACATATAATCCGGACCATTTCAGCATTACAGCGGCGAAAGACCAAAATTATGCGGCCTTTTACAAACAGGAGATACATTCCCGCCAGGCCCTGAAATACCCACCATTTTCAAGACTGATCCAACTTAAGATATCCGGCATTGACCCGCAACTGACTCAGGAGCATGCCACATGCCTTGGAAATTTATGCCATGCGTTGAAAACATCAAATGCACCTGTTTATGATACTATTGAAGTTTTAGGGCCGATAGAATCCTCATTGGCCAGAATCGCCCGCCGGTATCGCTGGCAGATTCTTTTAAAGGGCATGCGAGCCAAAGATTTGCATCAATTCGTCGGCCGGCTGATGACGGACCATCCGAGGGTGTTTAATAATCGTAGGGTTAGGGTTATCATCGACGTCGACCCTGTCTCCCTCCTCTAAACCGGTCAAATAGCATTCACCTTTTGCCCGAGGGCTGTGTTACAATTCGCTTCATAATATTCACGTACTTTCTTGTACGCTCCACTTATGAAGCGAATTGCGCCGTGCCCTCGAGCAAAATACAAACGCTATTAGACCGGTTTATCAACATTAAAAAAAGAAGAATGGATGTCGAAAAGATCTAAAGGTCTGAGAGGCAGTTTTACATTTTTCATAAAAATAATTGCTTGTCGACTTTTTAGAGGGAAATTGAATCTAAGAGAAGCATAAAGACAAAGATATTCAGATGCTTAATTGCCAGCTGCTTGACATCCATGGGCAGGCAACATAAAATTTCTATAGTGTGTCAATTATGAGATCATGGAAGGAGTAAGGCCAATGCTAAAAAGGGCAGGTGCAATCTTTGTGTTTGCTATATTTACCGGTTGCTTTGTAACGCATGCCTACGGCGCCAAAGCAGAAACCATGCCGGTCGTTTTGGCGACGCTTTATTTTGAAATAGATTCCGCCGAGATCAATCCGGAATTTGAAAATGAGCTAAAAAAAATTTTGGCAGCGCTTAAAGCAGATCCGGCCATGGGGCTGGGCATTGAAGGGTACGCCCACCCAAATGACACCCCTCAGAAGAATCATGAGGTTTCACAACAACGGGTCCAGGCGGTTCAACAGTGGTTTTCAAAGCAGGGTATTGCCAAAAGCCGCCTGAAACCAAGAGCCTTCGCTGACAGTAAACCTGTAACACGAAAAAGGGGTATCGAAGATGCGGTTCACGGTGGACGTGTGGAGATTTTGCGGATTTCCCTACAGCTGCCGCTGGCAGTTCTTCCAGCCGCCGTCTACAAATTCGATCCGGTGGTTGAAGGGCTGGAGGTGGCCCATGCGTTTATTGTTCAGAACAAGGGCTCAGCCCCGCTCAAAATTCATAGAGTCAAGACCGACTGAGGGTGCACAGCAGCCTCTTACACGAGGCAGATCCCTCCCGGCGGTGAGGGCAAAGTTACCTTAAAAGTGAACACCCGTAACAAGGGTGGCCATACCATCCGCAAGCATGCCACCCTGTTTACCAATGATGAAAAAAATCCACGCTTGAAACTGACCATTAGCGGGAGCGTTGATAAATTTGTTACGATAAAACCCAATCGGGTCAAATTGCGGGGGGTTGCCGGAGACGAGATCAAAAGAAAAGTGACCATCACTCCTAAAAAACAATATCCCTTCAAAATTGTTAAGGTCAGCGCCAAAAACGGTAGAGACATTCACTTTGAACTGTTGGAAGAAAAAGGCGAGCAAGGGCCGGTTTATGCCCTGTTAATTGAAAACAAGCGGTTACAACATGGGCGTTATTTTGATATGATCACTCTTGAAACCGACAGCAAGATTCAACCCAAACTGAGCATCAGGATTTATGGTGATCTCCGGCAACCGGCCAAGGAAAAAAAAGAGCAAACCCAGTAAATCCATATGAAAAATATTCGTGTTATTGCATTTGACTGTGACGGTGTTCTCTTTGATACCGAAGCGGCCAACTGGGCATATTACAATCATATTTTGGCGCATTTCGGCAGGCCGGCGATGACCGCTGAACAGTTTGCCTACGCCCATCAACATACATTAAATGAATCCATTAGGCACTTATTCGGCGACGCGGAAAGCATCACTGCAGTGCATGCCTATCGGCAACAGATGGATTACGGTGAATTCCTTAAATATCTGAAAATTGAGCCTCATTTGACCTCCTTGCTCAGAAGAATAAGACCCCCCATAAGCACCGCGATAGCAACCAACCGTACCGATACAGTGGACCGGTTGCTGGCTGAATTTAAATTAACCGAATATTTTGATCTGGTTGTAACGTCTGTTGATATCCCGCGACCAAAGCCACACCCGGACATGCTGCTGAAAGTATTATCGCATTTTGGTGTTGCCTCCGATCAGGCCTTATATGTGGGTGATTCACAGGTGGATGCTGAGGCAGCTGGTGCGGCCAAGGTGCCTTTCGTTGCTTATCGGAATGCAACCTTGCCGGCACCCTATCATATCGAAAGTTTAAAAGAACTTGAAAGCTTACTGGAGGTGTAGATATGTCGGATGAGCCTGTCGAATTTAACGGCGAAGCGGAAAATAAATCGGATGATAGTGATTGGGAAAATCGGGTCCTGTGCAGCGATGAAAGCTGCATTGGCGTCATCGGCTCCGATGGTCGCTGTAAGGAATGTGGCAAGCCATACGAAAAAGAGCAAATCGGAGATGAAGCGCACGCTGCCGAACCAGACGAAAACCAGGATACCGAGCAGACAGGTGTTGATGTGCCGCCCGAATCCGAAGGTGATGATGATTGGGAAAATCGTACGCTATGCAGTGATGAAAGCTGTATCGGGGTAATCGGGCCCGATGGTCGCTGTAAGGAATGTGGCAAGCCTTATGAAGGCTGATATGGGGCCGGTGCGATTGAAGTGCTTCTTGTCATGGCAGCCATATCTGCGTATACAGCCTTTCACCTCAGAATTCGTAATTCCGGCAGCAGCGACAAAATTGACGAATGCCGGTTATCCTGTTAGAATTCTTTTATATCCCTCGTAAAATTTGGTGATTACAAGAATATGCTTTTGTCGTTGCGGGCACTGATTCAAATCGATTGCGGAGTCACTTGTGTATCTGATTGATCTTATTCCGACGCCCATGTGGCGCGATATCGTTGATATCCTATTTCTGACAGTTGTCGCTTACCATTTATATGTGTGGTTCCGTGAAAGCCGCGCACTGCGGGTTATTATCGGCCTAGTGGCTTTAGGCGGCGTTTATTCGATTGCTAAATTATGGGATCTATATCTGACAACCTGGGTTTTTCAAATCCTATGGCAAGTCCTTCTTATTTTGTTGCTGATTCTGTTTCAGAGTGAAATCCGTCAGGTGCTTGAACGCGTCAGTCCCATGCGATATCTGCGCTCCCGCCGGCGCGCTTTCAAAAAGACTTTCGGCAGAGAACTGTGTCAGTTGCTTTTTGAAATGGCGTCTGATCGAACCGGCGCTATAATGGTGCTGGTCAGAAACGACAACCCCTCCGAATTTATTCACGCAGGCCAGACCATTATGGCCGTGCCCGATCCGGCGTTGATCAAAAGCATTTTTAATCGCCACGCCCCGGCGCACGATGGTGCCATTATCATAAACCAGGACCGTATTACCCAGATGGGCTGCATCTTGCCGTTATCTGAAAATGAAAATTTACCGGTTCAATATGGCACTCGTCATCGGGCAGCACTGGGCCTATCGGAAGTCACGGACGCCGTATGTCTGGTGGTTTCCGAAGAACGTTCGGAGGTCGCTACGGTAGTGGGCGGCAAAATTGTCACCTGGCAGGATCCGGATGCATTAACGGCCCACCTGAATGAAGTGATCGGCGGTCCGCAAATTAATGTGCCCGCCGTAAAGGATTTTTTTAAAGGGCTATTTATCGAAAACTGGCGCACCAAATTAGGTGCGCTGGCCCTTGTCACGATTGCATGGTTTGCCCTGGCAAGCCAGCAGGAATCAGAGCTGACCGTCGCAGTACCTGTGCAACATACCGGTGTTTCCGATCAGCTGATCGTCGGGCAGGGGTCTACGACCACAGTGGATTTAACCCTGTCGGGACGGCGAAATAAGATCCGTACCCTCAAAGATCAAGATGTGCAGGTGAATGTCGATTTGAGCAATATCGATGCCGGCAAGCATTACATTCGGCTTTCTGCCAAAAATATTTTTCTGCCATTCGGGGTTAAAATTGATCAAGTCGCCCCGCAGAAAATACTGGTCAATTTGCAGCTCCCATCTGAAAGCCAAAATCCGACGCTGGCTCCCCCCGTCGAAAAACACGCCTTCTAGTGGGTCCAGACGACAGAAGTCAGAAGTCAGATGATGGAAAACGGATGACTGATGACGCAAGAGATCTTGGTTTTATCTATCTGGCCTCTGACGTCTGACCTCTGACCTCTGTCGTCTATCTACTTGAGCGGTAGCGTAATCGTAAAAACAGCGCCACCGTCTTTGTCATTGCCGGCGACGATATAGCCTTTATGATCTTCGATAATACCGTGGCAAATAGACAGCCCCACTCCCATGCCCATGGTTTTTTTTCGGGTGAAGAATGGATCAAAAATTTGCTCCAAATCGGCATTGGCAATACCCGGTCCACTGTCTTTGATCTTGATGACGAGTTCTTTGTTTTGATTGAAGGTGTCAATAAAGATGTCACCATTATGAGCCGGGTTCTCTTTTAGTTTTTTCTGAAATTCGGGCGCCCCGGTAATGGATTCGACTGCATTGTTGATCAGGTTCATCAGAACCTGCCCCAACTGCTGCGGCGATGCCGTCAAGTTGGCGTTTTTGGCAGCCATATTCAGATTTATTTTAACCCGGCTTTTGGTCAAATAACTGCGAACCAGAGTGGCGGTATTTTCGATAACCTGATTGACATCCACCGGTTGTTTTTTCTCTTTACCCGGTCGGTTCAGATCAATCAGGTTGCGGACTGTATCTCGAATGCTTTCGAATGCGCTTTTAACCAAATCCAGCTGTTCCAGTAATTTTTTATCCTTTTTATGCTGGTTCTGAATAACATTAATGAGGGCTGTTATTCCCTGCAGGGGTGAATTGATTTCATGCGCAATGGAGGCCGCCAGCTGGCCGGTGGCCGCCAGCCTCTCAGAGCGGATCAGTTGATTCTGGAGCATTTTTGTCTGGGTAATGTCACGGGCGACACACAGATAGCAAAATTCGCCCAGATAGGAAACATAACGGCAATTGATTTCATTGGGGATGCGGCCGTTGGCCTTGGATTTGAGGCTCAATTCGAATCGGATTTCCTTTTTGCGACCCACCTGTGCCAAGGTCTTTTTCACAAAGTCGATTTGATCGGGCTCAACCAGATCCGTTATATTTAACGTTAAGAGCTCCTCCTTGGAATAGCCCGTGGTTTCAAGAACACGCTCGTTGGTTTCAATAAACTGTCCTTTGTGATTGAGGATAAAAACGCCTTCGGCCACATTGTCAAATAGCTCTTTGTATCGCATCAGTTCTTCAGCTTGTTTAAATTCCGTCGTATTTGACGCAATGATGGTGGCCGCGACCACCTTCCCGCTGATCCGCAACGGGCCCACCCGATAAGTATACCAGGTCGAGTCGCTCTTTTCGCCCACGAGGACTTCAAAGCTATCGGTTTCACCGGTTCGGAATACACTATCAACGCTATCCATTGCCATCTCCTGATAGGCTTGCGGCAGAAAATCGTAAAAGCATCTTCCCATCATTTGATCCGGTGTCAGTATTCCGGTGGACTGATTGATAAAGTGAATCGTGCCCTCGCGATCAACAGTGGTGATGATGTCCGGCGCGGTTTCCACCAGAGAGCGCCAAAGCTCCTCTGATTCATTCAATTTTTTCTTGGCCACTTTCAGTTTGTTTATAATCGCTTGGGCGTGGGAGCCGAAGATAATGAACAGGCACAACACGATCACCCGGATATAAACATCATACAGGTCTGGGCCAAAAAGTTCAGCGATCAGATTAAAGCGGTTTGAAAAGAACAGATTCAAAATTGAGTCCAGAACCCAATAAATGATCGCAATCAGGGTTACGGTCAGGACCATGTTGTCCGCTAAACTCTCGCTTTCAAGCGTAATGTTGGTTTTCATTTTTTTCTCTCTCTGTAAGGATCTTGGCGGTT
>JASFIV010000111.1:0-13726 GCA_050122475.1 Desulfobacterales bacterium
AGCTGCTCAACGGAATCGGCGACTTTCAACCGCAAAAATCCTAATGAAATATCATTGCCGAAAATAGTGATCAGTAAAAATTCCGACGTAATTTTGTTGAAATGAATATTCTCTTTTTTACCCTTATGAAACAGCAATGAAAATTCATTTTCGCCGATGATTTTGGCCATGGCACTGACAGCACCAAAATTGCCGGCAGCCAAAGCTGCCAGTGAATAAATATCGTGCTGCTTTTCACCGTTATCGAGATTGGCGATAATATTGCCGGCCATATCAATTAGAAAGACACAGCGGACCCCGTTTTCAATCAGATCCTGATTTAAAATATCCTCTATTCGATCGAGTTGTTTTTGACCTAGCGTGTATGACAATTGCCCCTCCTGAAAAGTATGTGATCCTTGTTGACAAATGCGCCGGTGAGCGCTCAATCTTGCGTTTAAGCCCGGCTCTTTAAGAAAATAAAAAACCACCGAACACAACAGCGGCAGGGATTTATATTCAACAGCACGCGTGCTGACCCCGGAGCTGAAAGGGGTTTAAACGACATATTTCACCTCTCTGCACAAATGCAGCACAAATGAAGGCGAATTTGAGGCGAATATGAATAGACTGCGTGTTTCCGGGTTTTTAGCAACTATAGATTCGGCTATATTTCTTTAAAACTTTAATATTATTAAACAGATACGCTCGGCAACACGCACCAGCCAAAAAACAATCTAAAACAACCCTTATGTATTTTAAATTACACAAAAAACGCGGTTTTAGCAAGCTAAATCTTTGCAGTATGGTGCTTATATCACGATTCGTGAGGGTAAATGGGAAGGTCAAACGGTTAGCGGCCGCAAGCGGATCCGACACCCGCTCGAATATGTGGCCATCAGCGGCAAATGATATCAAAAAAGCAATGGGCATGCTTAGGGCTTTTGCGGCAGCGCTTCCGGCGTTGTCCTGGCGTCAGCGAAATCCATGATGATCAGAATTTCGTGGCCCTCTTGGGTTGAAATTTTTAAATTCGGGTAACGCTTTTTGAAAACCTGGATCATGGCAGCATTTTGCCGCAAAACGGTTGCTGAAAAACATGTGTACTGATTTTCCTTGGCAATCCGCTCAAGAACTTCCAGAAGATAGGATGCGATTCCCATGCCCTGGTAGTCTTCACGAACGACAAAAGCAACTTCCGCCCGTTGATCCTGTTCGGATGCATAGGTCCCAATCGCGATAATCTCCTTGTGGCCACCTTTTTGGACAAGGCCGACGATTGACATGTTTTTACGATAATCAATGCTGGCCCAGTGTTTTTGGACCACCTCATGCGAGAAGGTGCGCATGCGGTAAAAAAACCGCATATATATGGTTTGTTCCTGCAGCGAATAAAAGAAATTGCGGTAAGCAATTTCATCCGAGGGCAACAGGGAGCGAAATTCGACGGATTTTCCGTTTTTCAGGGTATAACTGCTTTTGTAGGCTTCTAAAAAAAGTAAGTCTTCGCTTGAAGGCGGCAGCTGGTCGGCAAATATGTAATGGCGTTGTTTGGCCACATCGATAAGCTCTTCGCGAAATTTCGGGTGCGCAATTTGCGCCAATTCCATGACGCGCTGATAAATGCTTTTGCCCTGCAACTCGGCAATGCCGTATTCGGTAATGACAAAGTTGACGTCTCCGCGTGTTGTCGCAACCCCGGCACCCTGACTTAAATGGGGCACGATGCGTGAGACGGTCCCGTTTTGAGCTGTCGACGGCAACGCCACGATTGAAAATCCGCCCTTGGACATGGAGCTGCCTCTCAGAAAATCAACCTGATCTCCAATGCCGCTATAAAACATGTACCCCACAGAATCCGAACAAATCTGACCGGTTAAATCAACTTCCAGGGCCGAGCTAATGGAAATCAGATGATCGTTGCGCGCAATTACAGTGGGGTCATTTACAAATTCAGAAGAGCGGAAGTAAAAGGCCGGATTATTGTCCACATAGTCATATAATTTTTTCGAGCCCATGCACAAGGAGGCCACCACCCTGCCCGGCAACAGTGACTTTTTCCGGTTAGTAATTACATTTTTTTCAAACAGCGGCAGCAGGCCATCGGTGATCAGCTGGGTGTGCAGGCCCAGATCCTTTTTGGTATCCAGGGACTGCACGATTGCAATCGGCAAATGGCCGAATCCGATTTGAAGCGTGGCCTCGTCGTCCACCAGCTGAGATAAAAAATGACCGATGCGCCGCGCTATCTCGGTGTGCTTGACGGCCGGAAACATTTCCACCAGGGGCTCTTCAAAAGGCACCAGCCAGTCGATCGCATCGACATGTACAAAACTGTCTCCCCAAGTACGCGGCATGAGCGGATTCACCTGGGCAATGACCCGTTTGGCGTTTTCCAGACCCGAACGGGTGATATCCACTGAAACGCCCAGACTGCAATAGCCGAATTTGTCGGGTGGGCTGACCTGAACCAGAGCGACATCAAGTCCGATGCGGTGACTGGCAAACATCCGCGGAATCTGGGACAGATACGCCGGAATATAATCAATTTTACCTTCAAATGCAGCCTTGCGCATGCTATCGCTGATGAAAAACAGCTTGGGAGAAAATCTGCGTCGAAATGAATCGTCGTCGATATACTGCGCAAAGGTTGATGATAACATCTGATAGACCATGATGTCCTGAATGGATGGGTCATTGACCATGGCCCTGATCAGGTGCTGGGGTTCACCGCATCCGGTACCGATAAACACACGGCTGCCACTTTTGATGTGAGAAACAGCCGTGGTTGCATCAACCACTTTATCTGCAAATCGCTTTTTTATTTCCATCGCGGGTATTCGCCTCTTGTTTGTAGTTTAAGGGTTGCGCCCATCTGGTTTTGATTTATAGGGATTGTCGAAAAATCATTCCGATTTCTAAGCGTTTTTTTGCACCAACATTTATGCCGCCACCCTTTTTCCGGAACCTTATTCTGACAAACGGTATAAAAGAGCATAATAATACGAATGTACAATAAATCAACATGAGAAAAGATGACGATGACGAAAGGACAACTCGCATTTGTTTTCTGCTCAAAAAGATCCTGTACTATATGGCAAATGTTCGCTAAAATCATTACGACTTTAAAATGAGATGCTGAAAGATGAAATCTTCCCAAAAAAAGGCGCTGTATCGCCCGTTTGAAGATCTAAAAATGCTGCTGGACAGCCGGTCAATGCCGCTTAAAGCTGCCGCAAACGACAATCCGAGGCCAGACAACCCCGAATCTGAAGACAATTCGGATCAAGAGCGGGAAATTTTTGAAGCGGCTATGGCGGATGTCAAAAAGATGCCCCGGGATACCTTTGCGGATCCTGAATTCCAACCCGTTATGGTTTCAGGGCCGGATAAAACGGATGAATCCGAAGTATTACTCCACCTGAGCGAACTTATCAAAAACGGCAAGGGATTCGTGGTCGCCGATACCGCCGAATACATCGAAGGAACCGGCTACAATGTCAACCGCGCCATCGCCAGGCGTCTGCACAGCGGTGAGTTTGCCATTCAGGGTCATATCGATCTACACGGCCAGACCGTGGAAAGTGCGCAGACGCTTTTTGATCAATTTTTCAAGGAAAGTATCGCCGGCGGTAAAAGAATGATTTTAATCATCCATGGGCGCGGGCTTTCTTCACCAGCGGATCCGGTCATTAAGACAAAGGTCATTGAATGGCTCAGCACCGGACCGTGGCGCAAATGGGTCATGGCATACGCCAGCGCTCGATTGTGCGACGGCGGTGCAGGCGCCACCTATGTGCTTTTGAGAAGCCGTCCGGCAACCAAGCGCCTGAAAAAAAAACGCCAGAAAAAAAATAGCTTGACAAAAGCAAAATAGATCATTAAATACTGCCGCTTTACAGTAATGGACACTCACCCCCATCGCGTGTTTCTGCAGATGGGGGTTTTTACTCCAGAATTCTGAAGGATCACGATATGAAAACAGATATCCAGAAAGTTAGAAACATCGGTATCAGCGCACACATTGATTCCGGCAAAACGACGCTGACGGAACGCATCCTTTACTACACCCAACGCATCCATACAATGCATGATGTAAAAGGTAAAGACGGCGTGGGCGCAACCATGGATTCCATGGAACTTGAAAAGGAACGCGGCATTACCATTGCTTCAGCAGCCACGTACTGCGAGTGGCGCAACCACGAAATCAATATTATTGACACCCCCGGTCATGTCGATTTTACGATAGAGGTTGAGCGCTCGTTGCGGGTGCTCGATGGCGCCATACTGGTTCTTTGTGCCGTCGCCGGCGTTCAATCCCAGTCGATTACAGTCGATCAGCAGATGAAGCGCTACAAGGTCCCCGGCATTGCGTTCGTCAATAAGTGCGACCGCAGCGGTGCCAATCCGCACCGGGTGGCCAAACAGCTCAAAGAAAAACTGGGGCATAACGCCGTCGCCATGCAGCTGCCCATCGGGTTAGAAGAAAACTTCGAAGGCGTGATCGACCTCATTTCGATGCAGGCCGTCTATTTTGAAGGTGACAAAGGCGAAACCGTGCGTCACGCGGAAATCCCTGCCGAGCATCTGCCTGCCGCACAAGCTGCCCGCGAGTACCTCATCGATCAGGCATCCATGTTTTCAGATGAATTGACCGAAGCTGTATTGGAAGAAAAAGAAGTCGATGAGAATCTGATCATTGCCGCTGTGCGACGAGGTGTCATCGAACGTCAGATAACACCGGTTTACATGGGCTCTGCCTATAAGAACAAAGGCATTCAACCGTTGATCGATGCCGTCACTCAGTTTCTGCCCTGCCCGCTCGACATCGAAAACGAAGCGCTGGATATGAACAATTCGGAACAACCGATCGTTTTGAGGTGCGACAACAACAAACCGCTGGTTGCTTTGGCCTTTAAACTGGAAGACGGCCCTTACGGCCAGCTCACCTATATCCGCGTCTACCAGGGCTCTCTAACCAAAGGCGATACGATCGTAAACGTGCGCACCGGTAAGAAAGTAAAAGTCGGTCGCGTCATTCGCATGCATGCAGATCAGATGGAAGATATCGACGCCATCTATGCCGGTTATATCGGCGCACTGTTCGGTATTGACTGTGCTTCTGGAGACAGCTTTGTGGCCCCGGGTCTCAGCCTGACCATGACCTCCATGTATGTGCCCGAACCGGTTATTTCTTTAGCTATATTTCCAAAGGACAATAAATCGGAAACCAATGTGTCCAAGGCCCTGGGGAGATTTACGAAAGAGGACCCGACCTTCAAAGTGCTGGTGAATCCCGAAACCGGTGACACGATTATTTCGGGGATGGGGGAACTGCACCTGGACGTTTACATTGAGCGCATGCGGCGCGAGTACCAGGCCGAAGTGACTACCAGTGCCCCGCGGGTGGCCTATCGTGAAACCATTACCCGAAAAGCCGAATTTGATTATACCCACAAAAAACAAACCGGCGGCGCGGGTCAGTTCGGTAGAGTTGCCGGTTATATGGAGCCCGTTCAAAATGATGATTTCGTATTTGAAAGCAAGGTGGTGGGAGGTGCCATTCCGACCCAATATATCGCCGCCTGCGAAAAGGGCTTTCGAAATTGTATGCAAAAAGGCCCCAAAATGGAATTTCCCGTCACCGGCGTGCGAATCGTCATAAATGACGGCGCTTCGCATTCAGTGGATTCCTCTGATATGGCTTTCCAGGCGGCAGCTCGCGGCGCTTTTTTGCAAGGGTATGCCAAAGCCAAATCGGTTATTCAGGAGCCGATCATGAAAGTGGTGGTGGAAACCCCCACTGAATTCCAGGGGTCCGTCATGTCAACCTTAAACCAGCGTCGCGCCATGATTGTGGGCTCGCAGGATGAAGGGCCTATCAGTGAGATTGAAGCCCAGGTTCCGCTGTCGGAGATGTTTGGTTATTCCACCGACTTGAGATCTGTCACCAAAGGTCAGGCCCAATTTACAATGGAATTTCTAACCTACCGACAGGTACCGCAGACCGTTAGCGACGATCTGGTTAAAAAAGCTACAGCAGAAAAGAAGAATGTTGCCTAAAAATAGTTGCGCATGCTGCCATACCTGCTATAGGTTGGATGCAGCACGCTGATGTCAGATGCCCGATGGCTGAAATCAAGTGGTTTCAAAATAAAGATTCGTTTTTGGACACCCAAAAACAGGTTGAATTTGATGACTGTGTGGTATCCGTTCAAGACCCTCAGCCCTGTGGTAAGATTGTTGCACGGCCGACTGACAACATTTGTTATATGCGGGAAAGGAATCTGAGCATGCTGAAAAATGAGCTTATCTTGAAAAATCCCCTGCGGCGAATGGGCTATGAAAGCGATGATATCCTCAATAAAGGCGAATTCGGCGCGGTCATGGCCCGGGCCGGTGTTGGTAAAACGGCATTTCTGGTTCAACTGGCCCTCAATAACATGCTCAGAGAAAAAAATGTTCTGCATATCAGCCTTAATGATCCCGTAAAAAAAGTCAGTCTGTGGTATAAGGAAGTTTTTAGCCGCATAACAACCCACTACCATATCCGGCAGAGTAACCAGCTGTGGGATACGGTTTTACCCCATCGGTTCATTATGACCTTTCGCGTCGAAGGTTTCAGCGTGCCAAAACTCGAAGAACGCCTCACAGATCTGATCGAACAGCAAATCTTTAAGCCGGATGCAATGATTATTGATGGTGTGCCCTTTGAAGCGCCCATCCTACAGGACCTGACAGATCTAAAACACCTGGCTGCAAGCCTGGACATACAGGTGTGGTTTACCATTCGAACCCATCGTCACGAAGAACCCGGCCCGAACGGGAAGCCGTCGCAACTGCTGAATGTCGACGATTTGTTTGAAGTTGTCATTCAGCTGGTGCCGGTGGGAAAAAACATTCAGATAAAGGCCTTTAAAGGCCCAGGTTCCAGTGGAGATCAACCGGATTTGATGCTGGACCCCGCCACGATGCTTATTCAGGATCCAATCTGACCTGCAGTCACATCAATCCGCTTTTTTTATTTAGCAACCTTTTTTGAGGGTTTAACCGGTCTGATGATGCCCAGCCAGTAATCGACAGCGTAAATGGAATCAAGTTCGCGGGGTCAGTCGGACATCCGGCATGTCATCAGCGCGCAGCCATCCGCACGGGGAATATAATCGTTTCATCTGTGATTTTATGGTAACTGGACGGGTACGACAGCGCCATTCCGACAATATCTTTCCCGCTCAATGCGACAACGGCACTTTGATAGGAATGGGGATAATGGCCCTGCGCCAGATTATGGGCCACTACCTGGACCGGGGTCATTTGAGGAACCAAATCGTGGAACAGAAACGCCACAACACCGTCTGATGCCAAGTTGAAGAGTTCTGCAATCCGTTTGTTATCTGCTTTTTCAGCGGGTCGATAGATAATGGCCATTTACATCTCGAGGGGGAAATTTAACTAAACAGATTCTTGTGTATTTGCAGGGCTATTCTCCGCTGCGGACTTTTGCCTGTACTTGCGACACAAATCCTCAATAGCCTCTTCCAGCAAAACACCCAACGACTTTTCCGCATCAACAGCAAGGTGCTTGAGGTCTTTGATCCGATCGGAATCGAGGCGGGTGGAAAATATTTTCTTCTGTCCCATGCGCCCAGACTACCCTTTTTTAAGGTGTAAAACAAGCATTATTTGCTGACAAAAGTGATATTGATAATTATATAATTCTTTAATTCTTTATTTCTTATAATTGTGCACATTTCAACAGACTGCATAAAGCGTCTTGTAACGCACAAAAAAAAGGGCCTCAAGCTATTGATATTGCTTGAAAACCCTTTTATATTCGCTGGAGGCGGCAGTCGGAGTCGAACCGACGAATTGCGGTTTTGCAGACCGCCATTAAATAACTATAAACATATAATATTGTATTCTTTTCTATTTACTTAATTTTGCCTGTGGTGATTTTAGGGGGTAATTTTTTCTGTACCGGATTATAAAATGAAAAATAGAAAGAGATATTGCATGAGAAGAATCACTATAAAACCTCCAACATGCTATATATGTTAGCGACCTGCTCAAGCCTTTCCCATTCTATAAGCAAAAGCCTCTCATCAAGCCTACTAAAAACCCAGTCTGGAGAAATAACTGACAAAACTGACCCTAAACAAGCTTTTGGTCGATAACGTCTGTGTGACAAGTATGGTTCGTCGGGAATATCACCGACAAAAACTCTCGCTCTATCAACCAATAATTCATCTTCATCAGAACTTGCTCTCAGGGCGTTAAGCAAAAAGGTTTCGAGTTCTCCATTTCCATCTGGTGGCAGAACTATCGGTAAAACCTCGACCTCATGATCCTGAGGCGGCGTGCTCTTGATAACTATTGTTGCATTACTCCATTGTCCAATAACAAGATCACTGTGAACTGTAAGATTAGCATTATTTGACCATTCAAGGACACAATCAACACATTGCCCATTATCTAAATCAGAACGATCAAAGAAGATCACAATGCGGTCAAATCGATGCGGTCAAATCGATTTTCTTCGTTTCTTTCATTTCTCGTTCTATCAACGACCTGTGACAACTTAATCGGAATATCGTCTAAGAGATGAATATTTGGGTCGATTTCTAAAAGATACCTTACGCCTTGATGATGGCTTGGTGGCTTTCCGTTTTTTCGCCAAAGATATGCCTCCTTTTAAAAAAAAGTTTTATGCCTTTTTGTTAAGTATTACAATTATTTAAAAAATTCAATCTGTCATTTTGTTCTAACATTCTTGCTTGGCAAATATTCCTCAGCTCTTAAATTCCACAACTTCTGCAGATTTATTTTTTATAAAGTATTCATCCAATATTTTCACTGCTCGTAATTTATGATCCGGAGCGGGGTGCTGATACCGCATCGCTGTTCTCGGGCTTTTATGTCCCATGATTTCCATGATGGTTTTTAAATCTTGGCCGGATGTCCCCAGATGCGTACCAAATGTGTGCCGAAGGTCATGAAAGCGAAAGCGGATGCTTTTTTCTTTGCCATTTTTGTTTAGCTCGGTGCGGATTAATCCAGCTTCTTCAACCGCTTTCCAATAAGCATTTGTCAGCACAGTCAGCTTTTTCCCATATTTGTTGCAAAACACTTACTCTGAAGGCGACTCAGCTAAATAGCGCTTTAAGATTTCTGCTGCGGTCTCATTAATGGGAACATAACGGTCTTCATGAGTTTTGGTATCGGCAACCTTCAAATAACGCTTTTTTAATTTAACGTGCAGCTTTTTCAAATTGAACAATTCAGACTGACGCATGCCTGTGTTTAGGGCTAACAGAACCAGGTCTTTTAAATATTTTTTTCGCTGCGGACGCTTTTCACACTCGACCAATAATCGATCTTCCTCTTCTTTGGTCAAAACCCACATTTTTTCGTTATCCTCGGTAAGACGCTCAATACCAGCCAGTGGATTGTATAAAAGATATTTCCAATCAACCGCCTTTTTCATCATGTTGCGCAAAGTATAAATGTCACGGTTGATGGTAGCAGGTGCTATGTCCTTTTTTAGACGAGCTCCGATATATCCATCAAGCGAATCAGGGTTAATTTTGGAAATCATTTTGCCCCTAAAATATGGTTTCAGCATTTTTATGGATGTTTCGTATCTTCGGACCGTGCTGGGCCTTTTCTTTAACTTAACGTGCTTTTTCATATATTTTTTAGCAAATGTTTCAAACCGGATCCGGCGCTTAAGCTGAACATATCTGCCGTTTCTTATATCTCTTTTCCACTTGCCTTCCTTTTCCCTAGCTATTGTTCTGCTAACCGGGCCCCATGATTTTCGGTAACGTTCGCCTTCAAACCAAAAATCCGAATACCAAGCTTCACCGCGTTTGTACATTTAATCACCTCCTTTTTTTCTGTTCATCCAGTGGAATATATTTTCTTGGTGCAAAATTTGGAACATCTTTGATATGCAGCTCGTCTTTTGTTCCAGTAAGATCGTGCTTTGCTAAAAGCGCCTCGCAATCCTCTCTACTTCCCATATGTTGCGTTTTAATTCGGTTCCGAGCTTCCCACGGTGTTAGTCGCTGATATGATCGTTCGCCTTTCGGAAGCTGATATACGTTAAACCACTTGCCATCGGGTGTTTTATAAAGTTTTTCGTTTCTTTCCGAAGACACTATTTCTGCGGTATCGATATTAAGCCCATCATTTTTCCCGTTTGGATCAACACGAAGGAATGCCTGGTCATAATCACCATTTAGCCTTTTATAATCTTTTGCTTTGTTACTGACGTTTTCTGATTTTAGAACATTTTTTATGATCCAGAAAATACAGAATGCTATAGCCAAATATAATATGACCTTCATCAATTTCTCCTTTCATCTTTTTTTGTTGCATCCGAGGTTTTTTTCAATAATCATCAATTACATTCAAAAAGAAACGCCCTTAGAAGTGTCAAGGCACGAAAACGAGCCTTTCCGGGCGTCACCGCTACCGGCTTCTAAGAGCGCGAACCATTTTTTTCCAATTAAAATAGCCATTGACGGATGGCCTCCCGGTTTTCGTTTTAGACGCCGCTAAAATACCATCGATGTCTTTTCAGTGTCAACAAATTGTTTTTGACACTTATTCAAAAGTGTTGGTATATCCCATGATGTATCTGTAAAATTGGCAAAGTCTGGATATTCTCAGAGGCTGTCGAAAAAGGTCATCGTCTCCCGCCAAATATTTCTTTTAATTTCAATCATGATAATTAAAATAATTGTTTGATTTGCGACTGTTCTATGCTAGGCAGTAATAAAGAGAAAGAGTCAAATCTATGATCTGTTAGCGAGGAGCGATGGCCAAATACAAGCGCTACGATTATAAGCAAAGTCTGATGATTCCGGTTTCATTGGAGCAGCAGCTAATGCCAGGCACCCTGGAGTTTGCCATTCATACACTGGTTGAAAGTCGCCTGGATATGTCGGTTTTTGATGACAACTATCAAAACGATGATGTGGGCCGAAGCGCCTATGATCCTAAGATTTTGTTAAAGGTGGTATTATTAGGCTATTCGCGGGGTTTGACAACATCGCGTCAGATCGAGCGGGCCTGCTGTGAGAATGTTTTGTTTATGGCGATTTCATGCAATCAGCGACCGGATCATAGCACCATAGCAGCATTTGTTTCATCGATGAAAGATCAAATTAAGCCGTTGTTCAGAGATATATTGCTGGTCTGTGATCAAGAGGGACTTTTGGGGGGGAGTTTTTTTGCCATAGACGGTTGCAAAATATCCTCTAATGCTTCCAAGGAATGGAGCGGTAAGATAAGTGATTTTGAAAAAAAGAAGCAAAAAATTGAAAGCAAGCTTGCGGGGCTGGTTGAAGATCATATTGAGATCGACAAAGAAGAGCAAGCGGTAAAGGAGAAGATGTCTGCCCGTCGCGATAAGCAAATAAAAAGGCTTGAACAGCAAGCAGCGAAAGTAGAAAAGTGGCTGAGCGAAAATGACAAGAAGATCGGCGTAAACAAAAAAGAGCTTCACAGCAATGTGACCGACAACGATTCTGCCAAGATGCATACATCGCATGGCACCGTGCAGGGCTATAACGGCCAGGCGATCGTGGATTCAAAGCACCAGGTGATTGTTCATGGTGAGGCCATTGGAAAAGGGCTGGACAATGATAATCTGCCACCGGTGGTCGATGGGGCCAAAGAAAATATTGAAAGCATCGGCAAGGGAAAGGACTATTTTGAAGGCAAGATTATAACGGCGGATTCAAGCTACCATAGTGTAACCAATATAAACAAATGTAACGAAGAAAAGCTGGACGCTTATATACCGGACAACAAATTTCGCAACCGGGACAAGCGATTTGCCAGCCGGGTGGGTTATCGGCCGAGGTCCAAAAAGTTTACATTCGCTGATTTTAAATATGATCGCGATAAGGACCAACATATTTGCCCCAACGGTAAGCGGCTTAAGCGAGTTGGCAAGACAGGGCGACATAAAGGTAAGCTTTTAAAAAGGTATGTATCCAACGAAACCGATTGCAGGCGCTGTCAGCTCAGAGCCAAGTGTTTACAAAATAAGGATGCTAAACGTAGGCATTTTACCTACTATGTGGATGCAGCGGGCAATAACATCTCCCAGGCAATGGTCAAAAAGATCCAGACACCAAAGGGGCGTAAGATATATCCGCAGCGAATCGCCATTGTGGAGCCGGTATTTGCCAATATTCGCGTGAACAAACGCATGGACAAATTTAGCTTAAGGAGCAAGAAAAAAGTCAATATCCAGTGGCTGCTTTACTGTATGGTACACAACATAGAAAAGATTGCCAATTACGGCTTTGCATAGGCTGTATCAATCGCTTAACAGGGGCAGATAATAAAATATAACCCCATCACTGATTCAAAAAGCTAAAATTTTAGAAACCACAAATATCGAGAGGTGATCGGGTTTGTCAAAACGGATTTTCCGACAATCTCTCAATGTATCAGCAATTCGTTAATGCCGTGTTTTCGAGACTCTACTATTTTGACATTACAATACACCGGATAACCAGGACACTAATAATTTAAACAATTTCAGATAAGGGATTGAAAAACGGTTTGAAAGATCATTTTATAAAGTTGGTATTACCAATTATTTTGGGTCTGGTATCAATATTTGGATGTACTACAAAATCTGGATTGTCTGACAATAACACCATTATTGGAAACAGAAACTATGAAAGAATAGTTTATGGAAATAAAGGAAATCCAATTTTAAAAATCGTATGCGAATATTCTGGGAAAAAACCTGTAAAGGGTTTTGAAGCTGATATCCACTGGAAGACAATTGATACGGATTTCTATAAATTATCTTTCATTAATTTGACTGATAAAAGAATTGAATTTATTTCAAGTAAATTTTATCAATCTTTTTTCTCAAGAGAAGTTGCAGAAGCAAGAAAATTAAAAGCTAAAAAATCATCTGTTTTGATTGAAAACGAATATGATCGAAAGGAAAATGATCAAAAATTTGATCCTCTTGAATATAGGGAAGAGCGCACATTTATAAATTGGCCTATTCATACAAACAATCGGTATCCATTTGCTTTAACAAATATCATATTTACAATTAAACATATGGAACAGAAATATAGATTTAATATTTTTATAATGTATGAAAAATAGGATGCAGACGTTTGATATGATTTCTGGCCCATATTTAGGCTCCTCAGTAACTCTATTAGCTTGATACATATCCACACTTTTGAACCCCATCAAAAAGATGTGATACTTGCTTCATACCACAACCAAAGGGGAAAATGGGGATAGAACCTGAACGATTCTATCCCACCGTATTGTCAAAGAACTAAAAAAAATGTCGGCGGCTGTGTCAAAGGTGTAAACCCCCGCCGCCGACTTCCGGCACTATGGCGATTAAAACGACTTAGCCAACAGAGTTCAGCAATTTTAATTCGCCGTTGCGGGCAAAACTTTTGAATCCGGGTTAAGATATTTTGAAAGCTCCAAATCGGCAAACGCCTGAGCATCGCCGGGCCGAAAATCGGGCCTTAGCTCGAATCCCTGCGGGTCGATACCGACCGCGACCTTAGAGCAAAGGTGCCGCCAATACCCCACAAACTCCGCCCATTTGGGATAGTCCGGGTAAGATGCAATCTTTTCTTCCAGCTCTGCAATCTCATTTTGCAGAGCGGTTTTTCTCTGTTTGCGGGTTGCATCGGTATTTGTTCACAAATCGGACGTATGCTTCACGCAAGCCCGGTTT
>JASFIV010000112.1:0-13720 GCA_050122475.1 Desulfobacterales bacterium
TTGCTGAATCGCAGATCCAAATCCAGATGTAAGTTTTAGATTTCAAATTAAAATCATCTCGTATCACCATAAAAATCATCTTTTAGACGATTTTCAAGAAGTGTTCAAATCGGATAAGTAGATGGGAAAATTTAAGAGCATGTGATAAAAAAATGACTTGACAGCTAAATTTAACATTTAACCAAGAAAGGAGCTATGATTATGTCTGAGCTGACTCCCATAGAACGAGTACAGCGATTTTTTAATCGTGAGCCCGTAGACAAAATGCCATTTTTTTCGGGGATGGGTATGGTCCTCCTGCCGGCGATTAATAATCTGGGCTATAATTTTCCATCGGTCCACCGGAATGCCGAGCGGATGGCTCATTCTGCGATTGAATCCGCCCGAATGTTCAATTTGGATTCGGTCGTGGTTCCCTTTGATATGTGCTGGGAATCTGAAGCCCTGGGTAATGAAATCAGTTTATACGAAGATTCAGAGGATATCCTCTATCCGACCATTCCGTATAAAAATTGGACCGAAGTGGATCAGGTCGAAATTACCCAGGATGATATCGACAATATCATGGATAAATATCCGATGAACTTGCTGCCCGAAGCCATTGCAATCGTCAAAAAGGAAGCGCCGGATCTGGCCCTGGGCGCCTGGCAACTGGGTCCCTTTACCCAGTGCGGCCAGACCATCGAACTGGATAAGGTTTTGAAAGCGGTTTTTAAAGATACCGCACGCGTGGAGGACATCCTCGACAAGTTGTCCGATATGATCATCAACATCGGCAAAGCCCTGCAGGCGGCCGGCGCCGATTTTATTACCTTGCGGGAACCCGGGGTGGCAGCAGATCTTCTGAGTCCCAAGACGTTCAAGGAATTGATCCAACCGCGGCTGACGCGGATCCTGGCGGCCTGGGAATCTCCGAAAGTCTTACATATTTGTGGCTCCACTGATCCACTGGTTGAGATGATGTGGCAGATTGTCACCGACTCGGGAGGCCAGGCGGTCAGTTTCGACATCAAAAATAATCTTCTAGAAACACGGCAAAAATTAGGCGATGATGCCCTGATTGTCGGTAATTTCGATGTTTTTGGTCTGCCCTGTGCGGAAGAAACGACCGTCGATATGGCTATCGAAGGTATCCAGACCAACATCGATGGAAAAGTTGATGCGGTCTGGCCGGGTTGTGACCTCTGGCCGGATATCAAAGAAGATAACTTTAGGGCTATGGAAAAAACGGCCCGCGAGTACAATGCCGGACCGACACCAGCCGTTGGGCGGCTATAAATGTAAAATAGACCGATAAGGAGAAGAAAAATGCCGAGCAAAGAAGAACTTTTGGAAGCTCTCAAAGACGGTGTGATCAATTACAAAGAGGAACAGGTCAAGGAAGCCTCACAACAGGCTGTTGATGACGGACATCTGGCGCTTGAGATGATCATGGATGGATTGGCTGCCGGAATGGAGGTCGTCGGTGATCTTTACGAGCGGCACGAGTATTTTGTCCCTGAAGTCCTTATGTGCGCTGATGCCTTATATCTGGGCTTGGATATTCTGCGACCGCATGTCCCCAAGTCGGACTCGGGCGCAGTCGCGCAAGTAGTGATTGGCAGCATTCAGGGTGATGTGCACGACATCGGCAAAAACCTGGTCAAGATGATGTTTGATGTCGCCGGTTGGGAGGTTTACGATCTGGGTCGCGACGTGCCGCTTGAAAATTTTGTGGAGGAACAGTTGCGGACGGACGCCGAGGTGGTGGCTATGTCGGCCATGATGACCACGACCATGTTGGGTATGAAAAAAGTGATCAAGATGATCAAAGATAAGAATCCGGATGTGGCCATCATGCTGGGCGGAGCGCCCGTGACCCAGGATGTGGCCAACCTTTTTGGTGCCGATGGATATGCCGAGTCTGCCGGCAATGCAGTGGCAGAAGGCATCAAGATGATCAGCCGTCTGCGGGAATTTGAAAAGAAGAAGGGCGGATAAGTCATCGCACCTATTTGGAAATTCCGGCCGACAGCTTCTCTTGTCGAAGCTGTTTGCCGGGTTTCCCACATTCAAGAATTGTTGCAAAGTAATTACCCTATATTCAGATCAGATAGCCGTCAGTCACGCTGGACGTAGCCGCTGATTTTAAAATGAAGGAGGATTTGAGCGCATGGGAGACAAGGATAACAATGCGATGGTTATTTTTCAACCGTCTGGGCGAAGAGGAGAGGTGCCCAAGGACATCAATCTGATAGAAGCGTCCAGATTACTGGGGGTGGACATCGAGGCGCTGTGCGGTGAAAAGAAAGTTTGCGGCAAGTGCAAAGTCCGCATCGAAGAAGGTCGTTTTGAAAAATATGGTATCGAGTCTAAAATGGCCAATGTGAGCGCCTGGCAGGAAGAAGAAGAAAAATTTATCGTCCCCAAAGAAAAAGAGACCGGCCATCGATTGGCCTGCGTCGCCGAAATTCAGGGCGATCTGTTGGTTTTTGTGCCGGAGGAGTCTCGCGCCGGCAAGCAGGTGGTGAGCAAGGCGGCCAGAGATATTCATATCGAGCATAATCCGGCAGTCAAAATTTATACCGTCACAGTGGAACCGCCCACCTTCGAAGAACCTACGGCGGATTTTGAACGCGTTTGCCGGGTACTGGAAAAAGAGCACGGGCTTAAAGATCTGGCTGTTGACATATACGCGCTAAGACAACTGCCCACAGCCCTGCGCGACGGTGATTGGACCGTTACAATCAGCGTATGGGACGACAAAGAAGTTGTCCGCTTCCGACCCGGCAAAGCCGAGCGGGCGTACGGATTGGCGATCGATGTCGGAACAACCACCGTGGCGGCCTATTTTTGCGATCTGACCACGATGGAGGTCATCGATACCGTTTCCATGATGAACCCGCAATGCAAATATGGCGAAGATGTTATGGCCCGCATCACCTATCACATGACCTCAGCAGACGGCCTGCAGCGAATGAGTGACGACATTATCGAAGGACTGAACTCGCTAGTCGATCAAGCCATCCAGAACACCTATCCGCCCAAGAAGAAAAAGAAGAAGAAGAAGGGTGAAGAAGGACCGGATGAATATGTGGAAGTACCCGAGGAAGGCAAGATCTATCTGCGCCTGACAAAAGATGATATTGAAGATGTGACCATCGGGGGTAACACCGCCATGCATCATATCTTTCTAAACCTCAACCCGGAGCATGTGGGCCTGGCGCCTTTTCCCCCGGTGATCCACCACAGTCTGGATATCAAGGCGCGTGATATGGGCATCAATATCAATCCCGCTTCTTATGTATTTGTGCTTCCCAACGAAGCCGGATTTGTGGGAGCGGACAACGTCGGTGTGATGCTGGCCGAAGAGCCGTACAAAAAAGACGAAATCGCACTGATTATTGATATCGGCACCAATGGCGAGTTGGTGCTCGGGAACCAAGAAAAATTGATCTCCTCTTCCTGTGCGACCGGTCCGGCACTGGAGGGGGCCCAAATCGCTTTCGGTATGCGGGCAGCACCGGGTGCCATGGAACGCATCGCCATTGATCCCGAAACAAAGGAGGTGGATTATAAAGTCATCGGCCGAGATGCCTGGCGCAAATATTCCGAACCCAAAGATATGAAGGCCAAAGGCATCTGCGGATCCGGTATTTTGGACCTGCTCTCTGAGCTTTACTGTGCGGGCGTAATTGTCAAAAGCGGTGCATTCAACAAAGAAGCGCTAGACGGGCATCCCCGCTATCGAATTAACCCGGATACCAATCAGCCGGAATTTGTTCTGGCTTGGGCGGAGGAATCCAGTATTGATAAGGACATCGTGGTCACCCAAAAAGATGTTCGCCAGATTCAACTGGCAAAAGGTGCCCTATATGCCGGCTGTAAGCTTATGATGCGGCGTATGGGGATGGAGAAAGTGGATACGATTAAAATCGCCGGGGCCTTTGGCACCCACGTTGACCGCCAAAAGGCGTTGATCATGGGGCTGTTTCCGGACTGCGAGATCGAAATGATCGAAAGTGTCGGTAATGCCGCCGGCGATGGTTGCCGGGCAGCACTGTTAAATAAGGACAAGCGCGAGGAAGCCAACTGGGTATCTCGCAATGTGGAATATATTGAACTCACAGTAGAAGGCGACTTCCAGACCGAATTCATGGAGGCCATGCAAATACCGCACATGAAGGATGAATTTCCGCATCTGGAAGGTGTTGTTCCCGAGGATATTTTAAAACAATAGATGCAGAAGGGCCGCATGAATGGCGGGGGTATCTTGGCTTCTCCAAAACCAAAATGGGTGTGTGTATCGGTTGACCCTGGAATTTGCGGCTTTGCGTGTATGATAAAAGCCCGCAAAAAAGGTGCCCGTGAGGTTTCGCTGGATATCTCCGGTTCGGATTGCGAGCAGATTCAAAGAATGGCAGAGCGCTTGGCGACCCTTGCGATAAAAGAGTTGTTTACGCCGCTGAGCCGCAATCCGGTTTATGCTGTTGCTGAAAAATCCGGCTGCCACCTGTCCTGTGCAATTCCGGTGGCGGTGATCAAAGCCGCTGAAGTGGCATTGGACCTGGCGCTTCCGCAGGAAGTGCATATAAAATTCGAAGCATGCCAGGAGCGCAACCCGAATGCAAAAATTAAAAGTGGTTCCGTTTAAAGCCGGTGAAGGCATATCGCATACCCTGACCCAACGGTTGCTGGAAAAAGGCCGATCGTATGGCCTCAATGCGATTTTTCCGTTTAGCATTGATAAAATTGTGGTGGCTGAATGGGTGCATCTTAAATGCCGCTACGGCTGTAACCAGTACAATACGAACTGGTGTTGCCCACCGGCCACACCGGATCCGGATAAAGTTCGTGCCATTCTCTCTGAGTACTCCACGGCGCTCCTTTTGGTGGGGACCACCAATTGTTCTGACTTTTATCGGAACAACGAACGCAAGCGAATCTCACAAGTTCGCTGCTGGAAAGGAACCATCAGCCTGGAACGCATGCTGTTTCTTGAGGGATTTTACAAGGCTTTCAGCCTTGTGGGGGAGTGTTGCGCCCTGTGCAAGGAATGCGCTTACCCGGATGATTGCCTGTTCCCGCAAGAAAAAAGACCATCGGTGGAATCATTTTCCATTGATGTCATTGGAACTTTGAAGAATCTGGGTACGACTTCTTCGGTGGCCGCTAAAACCTGTGAAACCTACAGCTATTATGGCATTATTCTTCTAGAATAATTTACTGTAAGTTTCAATCGAAGATGTTTCTTGACAATTTTAGTCGACAATGATTTTAAAAATAAGTTTATACCGCGTTGAATATCCGGGAAGTGACTTTGCAGCTGAAAACATCTGGCATTCTCAACAAATAATGCTAATTCAACCACGAAAGGAGGTGATGAAAGAACGTTTGTACAAATTTATGTAGAAACGTGACCCCCAAACAAAAAAGAAAGGAGATTCCCAATGGCCAAACAATTGCTGATTGATGCCTATCGGGGGAAGAGAACGGAAAAACCACCCTGGGTGCCCTATGCAGGGGTTCATTGCGCTTTTTTGATCAATGAGCCTGCTGACAAAATGCTCAAGGATCCCGAACTTTTGGCAAAAGGAGTCGTTAATGCCGCCAAGAGATACAAGGCAGACGGAATTCCGCTGATCTTCGATCTTTCGGTCGAAGCCAATTCCGTCGGTTGTGAACTAAAATGGTGGCCCGACAATGTACCCTCCGTAACGACCCATCCCTGTTCTGATAAGACGCCCCAGGAAGCCGGACTCCCAATGCCTACCAAGGATTCTGGTCGCTGGCCGGTCCTTTATGAAGCTGCAAAAATTGCCAAACCCCAATTGGATGAACTCGATTGCGTTTTGATGGGTCTTTTTTGCGGGCCGTTGACCCTGGCTTCCCATCTGGCTGGTGTGCGCATCTTCACCGATGTTTACAAAAATCCGGAGTTTGCCGCCGATGTGATCAAATATGCCGGTGAAGTCGGCGCGGCAGCCGCCGGATTCTATGCCGAAATGGGTTCGGAGATTATCGCCATTGTCGATCCGGTGGCCTCTCAAATTAAATCCGAGACCTTCCAGAAATTCGTCACCCCCAACTCACAACCGGCGATTAAAGTGATTCATGATGCCGGCATGACCTCATCATTTTTTATTTGCGGTGACTGCACCAAGGTCATGGAAGATGTCTGCCAGATCGGCACCCACGGCTTTGCGATCGATGAACAGCTCAACATGCTGTTTGTGCGCGACATGGCCCGCAAACACGGGGTCGGTTTTGGCGGCAATCTGAAGCTGACGCTGGCGCTGAGTCTCGGGTTGCTGTCTCCCAGAGAAGACGCGATTGTGAGCCTGGCGGCAGGCGGGCACGAAGGTTATACCTTCGCCCCTGGCTGAGATATGCCCTACGATGTTCCGGTGGAACATATGGATCAGGCGATCGAAGTCAGAGACTGGTTTGAACAATATTATGCCAAGTATCCGGAATCTTGGTAAACAATCATAGAAAGGAGGATTCGGATCATGGCAGACAAAATTACCATTGATGTTCTGACCTTGGACAGTGTCCAGTGCGCCGCCTGCGGCTACATGATGGAATCCATCGCCGCCCTGCCATCTGACGTTCAGGACATGATCGTATACAAGGAATGGTCGATCAAGAACAAAGATGGGATCGGCAAATTTATTGAGCTCAAGGGTAAGGTATTGCCGACCATCTGTATCGAGCGGGATCTGGTTTTTGAGAGCATCATTCCACAATACGAGGAACTCATTGACGAGATGGCCAAGCGGGCACCGTCTGACGAAATGCGCGAACGCATCCAGTCCTTGCGCGACCACGGATTTGAGTTCGATAAAATCCAGGAGAACCTCGCCAAAGCAGGAGCCGGTAAGGCGACCCGCGTGGATTCCAAAGTCGAATGATAACCCCATAAACTTGCACAAGCCGGGCCCTGCAAAAGGCCCGGCTTGTTTACTTATTTAAGACGCGGAGATGTGTTCAGATTGGAAATAAATATAGCGGTTGAAGAACTGAAAACGTTTGTCCTCAAGCACGGCCTGCCCCAAACAGATATGGCCTTGTTTGGTGTTATGTGCCCCTATTGCGGAAAATCCGATCGCATCCGGCAACTGGAAGAACCGGATGCGTTGACTGAGAAGATGGATTCGAAAAATATCGCCTTGTATTTAAAACTCTGGGATCAACTGACCCGCTCAAACGGGTCCCTGGGTGTCTGCAAATTTTGCCAGAATCTGTTGTTGCTCCAAGATATGGCCAGTGCAGTACCCTTGTATGAGTGATCCATCAATAGCGATGATTTATTTTCGTTGTGTCGAAAAGCTATCTTAAAAATAGATGATCACCTTTTTAGGTTAGCCTGTTAGACCGGTTCAGCCAGTTGAGCCCGTTAAAGAATGGAC
This sequence comes from Desulfobacterales bacterium, assembly GCA_050122475.1. Taxonomy (GTDB): domain Bacteria; phylum Desulfobacterota; class Desulfobacteria; order Desulfobacterales; family JAHEIW01; genus JAHEIW01. The sequence continues at coordinate 7,392 of JASFIV010000112.1, forward strand.
AAATGTCTAAGTGTATTTTTTCTACCGGCAACGGGCAAACGGGCAACGGGCTCAACTCGCCGAAATGGAGCCTTTTGGATCGGTTTGACGAATCTTTTTGGGAATAGCTTACAGCATAGGGAGGCATATCATGAAAGTCGAAGTGTTAGGACCCGGTTGCAAACGCTGTGATCAACTGTATGAAAACACCAAAAATGCGGTAGCCGAACTGGATTCCCCGGCGCAAATTGAAGTTGTAAAAATCGGAGATATTAATTATTTTGCCAAAATGGGGGTGTTCATGACACCGGGGCTTATCATTGATGGGGAGGTGATTTCTACCGGTAAAGTGCTGAGCCCTAATCAAATCAAGCAAAAGATTACGGAGAAAATGTAACGCATGTCGAATGCTACTCAAGTATATTTGATTACCGGTTTTTTAGGGAGCGGTAAGACAACTTTCCTAAATCGCATTATTAAGCGCTTTCCCAAAGATAAAAAACTGACTCTGCTGGTTAATGAATTCGGTGAAATCGGTGTGGATGGTACATTGGTGGAAGGCGACGACATCGATATGATGGAGATCAGCAAGGGCTCTATTTTTTGTGTTTGTGTTAAAACCGATTTTATAAAAGGTCTATACGAGCTCAACACTAAAATCCAGCCCGATGTCATGCTGATTGAATCAACCGGCGTGGCCAACCCTTCTGATTTAAAAAAAGATCTGAAATTGCCCATATTCAATGACCGGTTTCAATTCATCGAGCAGTTTTGTGTGATCGATGCTGCTCACTTTCTAGATGCATACGGCGCGTTTGCATCTTTGGAAAAGCAGATTGCGTCTTCCACCGTATTTATTATTAATAAAGTCGATATCGCACCGGCCGAAAGGATCGAAGAAACCAAAAATGTCATCCGCCAGTTTCATCCCGACCCCTCGTTTTTAGACACCACCTATGCCGACATCCCATTGGAAGATTTTTTTGATTTCGCCAGACCGGAATCATTCGGTACAGAAGCGCCGGAACCCGAAAGGGCAAACAGATCTGTTCTTTCAGAAGAAGAGCTTGACCAATTTCTTGATGAGCTTCTGGACAGCCCGGATCTTGAAATTACGCCGCCGGATACGCTCGTGTCCGTCACCTATTCCTGGAATGGAAACGATCTGGAGCAGGTTAGAGCCATGGCCGAGGCGTTGCCGCCTGCGGTTGTCAGAGCCAAAGGATTTGTAGAAGAAAAAGGTGACATGTATTTATTCAGCCATGTCATGGGCGATTGGACCATTGAGAAAACCACTGTGCCCAAGAATCGCATCAAACACAAAAACATTGTTGTTTTTATCGGACCGCCGGAGTCTATGGAAGGCATCGAAGAGGCATCCAAAACAGGTGATTGGACCGGCCAAGGCATGTTTCAACCTTACTCGCAATCCTGATTAAGCCGCAACTTAGTTTTTTTAGCCGCAGCATATGTTGCCAGCTTAGATGACGAGGGACTCAAAATGTCTGATAACCATTATGATTTAATGATTTTAGGTGCTGGACCCGCCGGTATCTCGGCTGCATTATACGGGCAGCGGTTGGGTTTGCAAACGATTGTTTTTGGGGACATACCGGGTGGCAGCACCTATATGATCGAACATCTGGCCAATTTCCCCGGACTCCTCGAGGGGACCTCCGGCGCCCAGTTCGGTACAATGGCATTCCAGCAGGCCCAGGAGGAAGGTGCCCACTTCACATTGACCCGTTTGGATCGCTTTGACCATCGCGACGACGCATTTGTCGGTGTCGATGTTGACGGTAAAGAATATACGGCTCTCAGCGCTCTGGTTGCTACCGGTCGGGTTCCCAAAAGATTAGCGGTTTCCAATGTCAATTTAAGGGGGGTTCATTTTTGTTCTATCTGTGACGGGCCTCTGTACAGAGGCAAGAATGCGACGCTGGTGGTTGTCGGCAGCGATAATACCGCTGCCCAGCATGCGCTCACCCTGGCACGGACTGCCGAACACGTTCTGCTCATCTGTCGCAGCAAAATCCCTAAAATGGATGCCGTTCACAAAGACCAGATCGAGCGGCAAAACAATATTACCCTGATGGTCAAAACAGAAGTTACCGAATACAACGGTGACGAGTCGGTCGAAAGTGTTGCGGTTGTATCAGAAAACAAAAATCAAAAAGAGCTGGCGGTTGATGGGATTTTTTTGGCAATCGGATGGCGACCCAACACAGAGATTCTAGACATCGAGGTTGAAAAAACTGCAGAAGGTTATTTGGAAACGAATGCAAAACTCATGACGTCGGTTCCCGGTCTTTTCGCAGCGGGTGACGTCCGCGACACCGATATGTGGCAGGTGCTGACCGCCTGTGCCGACGGGGCCAGGGCTGCCAAATATGCGTCCGAATATCTGGAGAAATTAACCCAAGCCTAATCGCGTACAGCTTTCATTTTTATATTGCTCTGACCAGTTAAGCCGGCAGGCCCAAGACATTGCGAACGGCTCCCGCTAAAGCCTCCATAACCGTAAGAATTAGGAGCGGTCTTAAAAATGGTAGATTACGCCCAAGGGCGCGGCGCAAAACCGATTCAAAAACGGAGTATACACGTTAGTATTCGAGTATTTTGAATCGGTTTTATGCACACCTTAATTTACATAAGAACAGATGTGTAATCCCGATTTATCGGGGAAACAAAGCCCTTGGGTGTTAGATGCCTTTTTAAGACCGCTCCTCGAATTTTTGATTCCGAATACCAGAATAAACGGCCTTGCAAATGCCTGATACGCCGCCTTTCAGTCCTTCCGGATTTTTAAATCCTTCGGTGCCCTTTAAGCTCTCAATATAAGCATGTGCATCAGCCAAAGTATGCCAGGCATTATCTGTATCGGCTTCTGGCCTGATTCTAAATAACCATCCGCGGCCGTATGGATCTTGTGAAACCAGTGTAGGAGTTTGTTTAGCTTCTGGATTAAAAAAGACAACTCCCGCAACCGGAGCGGAGATGTATAAAATTTTACCGGTAATTGCAAATACCACTTCCTGACCAACGGTGACGGAATCCTGGCCCTTGGCCAGCCAGTCCAGGTCATTGATGCCGCTGGCTAAAATCAGGGCCGGCTGGGTCAGTCCGAAAACAAGATCCAGATCCCGCATTTGGGCCCATAAGCCCTGTTTTGAATCGTATCTTCGATCATCCGGAATCTCCACCCGTTGGCCTAAAAATTTTTCAATGACTGCCATTTTTCCTCCGTTTTCGAATACTTCAATACCTGTTGCCGAATTCGATTTTTATTAGCGCTTTTAAGCAAACAATGTCAAGAAGTTGGCCGACGACGGGCTGCCGAATCAGCCTGCAGAGCGTTGGTCATCTGTCGAATATGACAGCGGCCAATAATGCTGCCCGTTCGCGCTAGAACTGTTTTTTACATTGCTATTGAATTCCGTGATTCAACTTATTTTTTCATAAAATCATCTTTTAGTCTATTGACCATATCCAAAAACTAGTATTATACAATGTATAATAGATCATAAATGATAGGGGTGTGTGATGCCACGCATTGATCAGAACTGCCCGTGCACCGGGAAACATATGAAGCATTTCGCCGCACCGTGGATTCTGCTGACATTGGTCAAGCATGAAGGTGCGCATGGTTACAAAATCAAAAAAATCATGAATACGTTCACGCAGGACCTGGGAATTCCGCTGAATATCACCGGCCTCTACCGGCACCTAGACGGCTTAGAGAAACGCGGTGCCCTTTACTCTCAATGGGATTCCCGGGGCAAAGGCCCGGCCAGGCGCAAATATTATTTGACCGAATCCGGCAAAGAGTGCCTGCGATACTGGATGCGCACTCTGAGCATGCAGTCGCTTCTGATCGGCAGGTTTTTCGAACAGGCGAAAAAGATCTTCCCTTCCATCCAGATGCCGTCGATACGCTTTGAAAGCCGGACTAAATCCTCGGATAAACAACATCCGTCCAAGGTCTCAATCTCAAAATCAAACACAAATCAAAGACAGGAGGTCGCACGATGAGTTCCGGCAAAGCGCTTTCAGTCAACAAACCGGTAAAGCTTATCTTTGCCGGCGGATTTTTAGGCTCCGGCAAAACAACCGCACTGGCATCGCTGGCAAAAAGGCTGATTCAGCGCGATATGCGGGTTGGTTTTATCACCAACGACCAGAGTGAAAACCTGGTCGATACGGTTATTGCCCGACAGATGCTCACCGAGCTTGGCGTACCGGTTGAAGAAGTGGTCAAAGGCTGCTTTTGTTGCAAGTTTGATGAATTGATCGAGCACGTTGAAAAAATTCTGGTGCATGATCCCGATGTGCTCATGGGGGAACCGGTGGGCAGCTGTACCGATTTTGTCGCTGCGGTGGCCAATCCGATCAAGATTCAATACAAAGAGGCGTTCCGTTTTGCGCCGTTTTCGATTATGGTGGATCCTGATCGGGTGCGGGGGCTCATGCTAAATGAGACCGAAACCGACTTTCCCGAAGATGTGGCCTATCTCTTTGGCAAGCAAATCGAAGAGGCGGACACCGTTGTCCTCAACAAAATCGATCTTATTTCCCCGGAAGAAGTGGATCGCTTGATGGCTGCTATCGGCGATCGATTTCAGGATAAGAAGTTGATGGCCGTTTCTGCTAAAGAAGGTAATGGGATGGATGCGTGGCTTGATGATCTGCTTTCCAACAGGCCGGGGGCCAATACGGTATTGCGGCAAATTGATTACGACCGCTACGCCCATGCGGAGGCCGTCTTGGGGTGGCTGAATGCCGCGATATTGATGTCGGCGTCTGAACCGTTTGACGCTTCAGATTTCGCACGAACATTGATGCTGGAGTTGCGGAATGATTTTAAACAAAAGGGCGGTGAAATCGGTCACCTGAAGATGGTCATCACCAGCGCCGGAAAATCCATGTGGGCCAATCTGACCCATCTAGCGGCCGAACCCAGTATCAGTGGTGAAGCGCTGGATCGACTTTCGAAAGCGTCGCTCATCATTAATGCCAGGGTGAGGCTTGAACCCGAGGATTTAGAGTCGATGGTGCGCACCGTTCTGAATAGGATTTCCGGGGAAATAGGTGTGACATCTAAAATCGACGATCTGCAGTGTTTCAGCCCGGCGTATCCGGAACCGCCGCATGTCATCCGAGAGTCACTTGAATGACGCAAAAAAAAAATAAGCCGAGGTAAATTATGATCCGCATAGAAGTCATCGGGCTGGAGCCTCCCTGCATTAAATGCAACGAACTGCTTGAAAATGCCAAAAAGGCGGCCAAGGATGCCGGTATCGAAGCTGAGGTGGTTAAACTCTGGACCCTTTCAGAAGATGTGCGCCAGAAATACGGATTGCTGCTCAGCCCGGCGCTGGCTATTGAAGGTGTCGTGGTTGCCCAGGGCAAGGTTTATAAACCCGAAAGGATCGCTGGATTACTACAAGGTGCGTGAAAGCGATTCAATTTGGTGTTCACCCAGCGATACTTCTTGAGGATGCCGTTATGAAAGAAAAACTGGGAATTTATTTTGGTGAATTTTTCGGAACATTCCTGCTGGTTTTTTTCGGAATTTCGGCAGTGGCTGTATCCGTCTTATTCGATGCCATATCCGGCATCGTTCAAATTTCCATTGTTTGGGGTATCGGGGTAACCCTTGCCATCTATGCGACACGCCATTTGTCCTGTGCGCATTTGAACCCAGCCGTGTCGCTTGGAATGGTGGTGGCTGGACGAATGCACCCCCGTTTGCTAATTCCATATTGGATATCCCAACTATGCGGGGCGATTGCAGCCGGGGCATGTGCACTGCTTGTCTTTCATACAGCTATTTCCGGCTACGAAAGCACGCATACGATCGTTCGCGGAACGCTTGCATCCGTTAAAACGGCCATGTTGTTCGGTGAGTATTTTCCCAACCCGGGATTCCCCCTCAACTGGTTTGACGTATCGAAGACAACAGCAATGTTTGTTGAAGGTCTTGCCACCTTCATACTGATGACGATGATTTTTTTGTTGACCGAAGGCTGCAACGTCGGGCGTCCCGGCGAAATTTTGGCACCCATTTTTATCGGCGCCACGGTAGCTGCGCTTATTGCCGTTACGGCACCGCTGACGCAAACCGGAATCAATCCGGCCAGAGATTTCGGGCCGCGGTTGGTAGCTTATTTTGCCGGCTGGGGTAAAATGGCAATTCCGGGCCCCCAAAGCGGTTTTTTTTGGGTTTATATCTTTGCACCCCTCATCGGGGGTGTCGTTGCAGCCGTTTTTTTTCGCTATATCCTGGCGCCTTTGATGATTGCGAAAAACCTGGCGTTGGGCTGTGGTTGCGATAATGGTGGTGATGGGTC
>JASFIV010000113.1:0-13677 GCA_050122475.1 Desulfobacterales bacterium
GCCCCAAACATCGATGACGATTCGAAACGGATCTTTGAGGGAAAAAATCTTGTAGGTTTCAAAAGATTTGATGTCCACCACCACCCTGACCGAATCCTTTGAATACTGGCCGGCACGGGCATCACTGAGCAGATTATCATGAATCGGAATGGTCTTGCGGATATTTTTACCCAGCCGGCTGTTGTTTAAATCAACGTAAAGGCGCTGGGGCTTGTTGATGCTGGGATCCTTCTTAAGCAGATGGTGATAGTAATCCGTTTCTTTGTCAACATCAACGACAACCCGAGTATAATTGGGGTTGGACCAATAACGCAAATTGGTCACCGTAACCATCCCACCAGGGGCAGGTGGTGCAGTACTTTTTTGATCGCTCACCAAAGGGGGTTTGCGGGCTTCGCTGGATTTGATTTTCTCGGCAATAGGATCGGGCGGAGCAGTTCGCTGCCGTTTTGCAACAGCCGGCATCTTTTTTAATTCAGCGCTGGCTTTGGATTTATAGCGGCTGTCGGGAAATTCGGAAATAATCTGATGAAACATATCAGAAGCCGTTTCAAGATCATCGGCAGACTTTGAATAGGCATGTAGCTTCTGATAGAGGGTAGCTGCCATGAAAAGTCCGGCTGCTGCCCAGGAGCCTTCAGGGTCTTTATCATATACAGACTGGAATTTGTCGATGCAGCGCTGCCAGTTGCTGCGATATTTCATTTTCTGGCTGCTATTTCGCAAATCGCGATAGCAGGCCTCGGCGCTGATATAGGATGCTTTGGGTGTTGCGCCTCCCGTTGTTTTGGGTTTTGCGACCGTCTCCGGTTTTTTAGAGATGACGGGCTTACCCATGCGGCGCAATTCAACCGTCGCTTTTTGCCGGTAACGACTTTGGGGATAGCCCTGTACAATGCGCTCAAAAAGATCCCGGGCCTCTGCCAAATCGGATGAATTGCCGGAAAACTTGGCCAGGGACTGATACATTTTGGCGGACATGAAAAGACCGGCAGCCGCCCATGGCCCGTCAGGGTCCTGCTTATGGACAGATTGAAACTTTCGAATGCACCGCATCCAGTTGTGGCGGTACTTTATTTTTTGTGAATTCTGGCGCAGATCGCGATAGCAGGTTTCAGCCTCATAGTACAGATCTCCCGGAGCTGCCATCGAAATTCCGGCCAAAAGCACTATTTCAACCAGCACGACCAGGACAATTGTCCGCATCAGCAATTTGCCATTGAACAGGGCAACATTTCGGTGTGCATCCAGCACCATACGATCATTCCATCCAGCCACTAACCATAACGCCATTTCGATTTATGCTCGGTTCATTCACGAGTATCTCTCCAATACTCCTTGAATGTTGCATGAAAATTAATGCAATAACAGGTATTAATCGGCAATGTTCTTAGCCTTTTCCTGGAGCGCGTTCAGATAGTTGAGCGCTTCCAGCGGTGTCATTTTCGCAATATCCAGTTTGGCCAGGGTATCGACAAAAAAACGGGCTCTATTTTTGAACAACTCCATCTGAACCGCGCCCTGTGACGTCTCTTTTTGATCAGAAAAGGAGTCGGCTAAGTCCTGTTCCTGGTTTTCGATGCGATACAGAATCTTTTTGGACCGGTCGATAACCTGATCGGGAATTCCGGCCAAACGGGCTACCTGTATGCCGTAGCTGCGATTGGTGGCGCCTCCGACCAATTTACGCAAAAATATAATTTCGTCGTTCCACTCTTTTACGGCAATATTGTAGTTTTTAACCCGCGCTTTTTGCTGCGCCAGCTCGGTCAACTCGTGATAATGGGTTGCAAACAGCGTTTTAACTCCGGTTTTATGCAAATCGTGCAAGAACTCGACCACCGCCCAGGCTATGCTGAGTCCATCATAGGTGCTGGTTCCCCGACCGATTTCATCCATGATGATCAAACTGCGCTCACCGGCGTTGTTGAGGATATTGGCTGTTTCCTGCATCTCAACCATAAACGTGCTTTGCCCGTGGGACAGATTGTCCAAAGCACCGACTCGGGTGAAGATGCGGTCCACAATACCGATGGTCGCCTTGCGGGCCGGTATAAAGGATCCCATTTGCGCCATGATGACCAAGAGCGCGACCTGGCGCAAAACGGTTGATTTTCCAGCCATATTGGGGCCGGTGATAATCAGAATTTGGTTGTTTTCGTTATCCATTGAAACTGAATTAGGCACGAACCGTTCGCCGGTGATCATCTTTTCAACCACCGGGTGGCGCCCTTCTTCAATTTCAATAAGACCGTCAAGGGTCATATCCGGTCGACAATAATCATTTTGATCGGCAACCTCGGCCAGATTCAGCAGGCAGTCCAGACGCGACAGATATTGAGCGGCACGCTCAAGATTTTGGTAATTTTGCACAACTGCCTGTCTGATCTCATTGAATATTTCAAGCTCAAGCGCAGCGCGCTGATCTTCAGCATTTATAACCTTTGTTTCAAAGGTTTTCAACTCATCGGTAATATATCGCTCGGCATTGACCAGGGTTTGCTTGCGAATGTAGTTGGCGGGCACTTGGGAGGCCCGGCTTTTGGGCACTTCGATATAATAGCCAAAGACCTTGTTATAGCGTACTTTTAAGGTGGTGATCCCGGTGGCATTCCGCTCCTGGACTTCCAAATTAGCCAGCCAGCCTTTGCCATCCTGGCATATTTTTGCCAGTTCATCGAGAGCGTCATGGTAGCCCGGCTTTATCATACCGCCTTCGGAAGTGGTTGGCGGTGCATCCTCCCGGATGGCTTTTTCGATCAGAGCTGCCAGATCATAGAGTGGCTTGAGGTTTTCATCCCATCTAAACAGTTCAGAGGTCAGTGTTGAAATAATGCTTTGGATTTGTGGCAAAGCCAAAAGCGACCGCTTCAAAGCGGTTAAATCCCGCGCGTTGGCATGCCCCATGACGATCTTGGTGGTGACCCGTTCAATATCAAACACGGTTTTTAAAAGATCGCGAATGCCCCGGCGGCTCTGAATGTTGCCTTTTGCCTCGGCCACTGCATCATGGCGGGCTCGGATGTTTTCTATTTCGATGAGCGGATATCGCAGCCATGATTTAAGCAGGCGCGCGCCCATGGCCGTGCGGGTATGATCAATAATGCCCATCAAAGTGCCGCGTCGGGTATTGGTATGCAAATTTTTTTCGAGTTCCAAATTGCGACAACTGGAATCATCCACCAGCAGATAATGGCCCAGAGAATAGGTTTCCAGGCGCGTTAGATGCTCAATCTTTTGTTTTTGGGTCTCACGGACATAAAAAACCAGCGCACCGGCCGCCCGCACCCCGGCGGGCAGTCCTTCACACCCGAAACCCTCCAATGAAATCGTGTTGAACTGCTCGGTGAGTCGGTTATAGCAGCGCTTGTAATCAAATGCACTATCTTCCAGATAGGTAATGGCGCGCTCCGTCTGAGCGCCCCGGATAGAGGCCATTTGCGGGTCGTTTTTAGCGGATTCCGGTAACAGGATCTCCCGGGCCGATATACGCAAAGATTCATCCACGATGGCTGTTTGATCAGCCGATTCAACCAGCCGGAAAAGACCGGTCGATATGTCCAGATAGGACAAACCGAAATCATCGCTATGGCGGGCCAGAGCCAGAACAAAATTATTGGAACGCTTGTCTAAAAAGGTGTCATCGATGATCATTCCGGGCGTAATGACGCGCACGACATCCCTTTTCACCAGGCCTTTGGCAATTGCTGGATCCTCTATTTGATCGCAAACCGCGACTTTGTAACCGTGATCGATCATCCGGGCAATATAGCTGGAAACCGCTCGATGGGGCACACCGCACATGGGTACCGGGGACTCATCTTTTTTGTTTCTGGAAGTCAGCGTGATATCTAATACACGCGAAGCCACCTGGGCATCTTCAAAAAACATCTCGTAGAAATCACCCATCCGATAAAAGAGAATTGTATCCGGATACGCCTCTTTTATGGAGAGGTACTGCTTTAACATAGGCGTTAATTTAGGTGGGCTCATCAGATAATCTGCTTAAACCAGGTTTTTGCATTTATGCTAAAGGGCAGTCTTGCACCGAAGTGGGGACTATGGCAGAAATTTGATCCTAGTGCAAGTCACGTGGGCTCGCACAATCCTGTTATTAAAAATTATATATAATTTTATAGTTTTATATTTATTTTTTTAAAGTGTGGCTTTAAATTTTTATAGGTTGCTTTAATGTGCTCTGGTATTACTCTGACCTCACCGAACACGGTCAAACTATTGGTATCGCCAAACCAGCGCGGCACGATGTGAAAATGCAGATGTTCCTCGACGCCAGCACCGGCCACTTTACCCAGGTTAAGACCGACATTGAATCCGTCGGGTTGCATGATCTTTTTTAAAATGGCAACCGATTGTTCGACGGTTGCCAGCAAAGCGCCCATCTCTGATGTCTCGAGTTGGTCGAGGGCTGCGATATGTCTAACCGGAGCAACCAGAAGATGCCCGTTAATGTATGGGAATTTATTCATGGTCACCATCGTCACCCGGCCCTTGTACAGCGTCAGTTCATCTTGATCTGCCAATGCGGCACAGAAAATACACGGCTTTCCTTTGTCACTCAGGATGTATTCAATCCGCCAGGGGGCCCACATGGTTTTCATGGCACAGACCTCAATTTATATGTTATATCGAGCAACTATATTTGCTATTAATTTACGGTGTTTAGGCTTAAAACTCAAGCGGTTTTTTGGTATGGTCAAATAGTTAAATCGTTAACAAGTCAAATAGTTGAGGGGTCGGGGAGTTTTTCCAACCCACCCCTCATAATCGCGGAATGACTTATTAGCAGCGAAATCGTGCACTGTCTGAATGGTTTAGGGAGCGTTGCGAAAGAACAGCGATAACCCCAATGCTACGGAAGGGCGCAAATTTAATTTTACGTCTAACCCATTATTTTATATTTGAATTCTGTTCTTTCGCTACACTCCCTTAATCATGAGTTTGCACGATGAAGTCGCTGATATTTCATTCCGCGGTCAATTAAAAAAAACTCCCCGACCCCTCAAATAGTTAAGAAATTGACCGATAGCAAATTTAGATACGCCGGATGGGCAGGCGCATATCATCCGGGCACTGACTGAGAAAATACGCATCTGTCATCCCGGCGATGAAATCACGGACAATCTCTGCGCTGCTGTGCGTTTCGGTGTAAGATACAGACATTCCATTAAGAAAATGGCTAAATATGACAGATGACATATCTTTGCGCCTGATATCCGTCAGATAGCGCTCAAACAGAAGGCCAAAGAGACTATGGAGCTTTGAAGAATGCGCTTTTATTTTAGGATTTAAATAGATTCGTTCAAGGTTGAAATTCTTTAAGCCTTGTAAGGCTTCGGATACATCCGGGCTAAATGCCACATAGTCTTTTTGAAAACTGTTTTGAATGATGTCTGTCACCAGATTAAAAACGATCGTACCGTTGGTGTTGCCCAGACATTCGACACTATCGCGGGGCAAATCAGAGCGATCAATCAGATTCAGCCGAATGGCATCTTCGATATCACGGCCGATATAGGCGATTGTGTCAGCCATTCGAACGACACAACCCTCAAGCGTCATCGGCATCAAGCCGGTCCGGGAATCCTTTGTTTTAAGCACCTGTTCGCGATCCAGGCTATCGAAGGATTTATGAGCCTTGGGGTATAACATTTGATTATGGACCTCGCCGTCGTGGCATAATATACCATCAAGCGTTTGCAGACAAAGATTCCATCCGCGACCTTTACGTTCAACCTTATCCAAAAACTGAACGCTTTGCACGTTGTGATGAAAGGCACCGATCCCATGTTTTTGGCACAACTCAGAAAGACAGCGCTCACCATCATGACCAAAAGGCGCATGGCCGATATCGTGACCCAGGGCAATGGCCTCGATCAGATCTTCATTTAAGCTCAGATACCGGCCAATGGTGCGCGCAATTTTTGAAACCAGCTGGACATGTAGCACCCGGTGGGTAATGTGGTCATTTTTAATCAGGGAAAACACCTGGGTTTTATCGATATAACGGGCATAAGCATGGGCGTGCAGGATGCGATCGACATCAATTGAAAAAGACTGCCGATAGTCAGTGTCCATGCGCTCTTCCCGAGCGCGGCGGACTGCATCCGAGTCGTGAGCTGCCACTTGCGACAATCTTTTGGCTTGCGCCTTATCCAGTACACTGCGGGCCAAGCCGATGATATCTTCATTATATTTCTTCATTTGCTATCATGGATTCCATTAATCGATGGTAATCAAGACCTGCTTGTCGGAAGCCCTCTTTGCCGTATTTCATGTTCGCTTCTAAAACATAAAAACGGCCGTTGTGTTCACAGATATCAATGCCGACGTCATCCCAACGGCAGGCCTGTGCAACCTGCAAGGCCAAATCTCGCGCGGCTTCAGGGACATTATCCAGGCTGATGCGGCCGCCGACAGCCAGATTGCTGCGATATTCATTGGGTGGGGCGATGCGCCAGTATGCATGTATAATGCGGTTGCCAATAACCACCACCCGTATATCCCGCTCAATGGGCAGATATTCCTGTATATAAGCCGGTGTCACCTGATCAAGATAATCGCGAAGTTCAGACTCATTCTGAATCAAGAAAACACCCCTGCCCAGAGCTGATCCCCGTGGGATTTTGGCGATAAACGGAAACGGGAAATGATCTAAAATCGTGCTTTTCTGTCGCTTACCGTAAAATACCCGTGTGCGCGGATGGGACAAATCAAGCAGTTCGAACAATGCGGTCTGCTTTATTTTATCCTGGACACATTTATACGTATGATAGCTTGGAAAGGTGGGTTTGCCGATCGTATCGAAAAGGTCCGCATAAAAAGTGGTCGGATAATAAATTTTGTTGGCCTGACGGATGAGCTCAGCTTCCCGGGGGCTGTAATCCGAAAAATTGGATCGCACCCCCAGCGTGCGAACATTTTTACAATTTCTTAACCGCGCCTCAAGGGCAATGACTTCTCTTGACATTTAAGATCGCTAATAATCGAATAGTTGTCGAACTTTTACAAGACTTCTGCGGGTATGGCTGCCCGGCCAAAACACACGGTTGCATTGCGGGCATTGATTAAAATGATCGTGTGTTTCGAAAATATAATCGGGTATGTGACCCTGCAGGCGGCTTTTTGCGACCGCAACAATAGGCACATTGCATTGCAAACATCGTGAAAACGGCTTTGTTTGATCTGCCTTTAAACCCAGTTCTCTGAAAATTTGCTTTAGCTGCTGCTCAAGATGATCCGATTCAACGAAAATCATCCTGCGGGAGGCAAACTGGTTGCGAATCCGCTGGGTGCGGGTCAACAGGATACGATCATTTTCCAACGTGTCAATAAATTTTTTGTCCGCCAAATCGACTTCATACTGGGTATCAAAACCCAGCAGACGTAACCATTTGGTCAATCTGCCGAGTGTTTTTTCGGCTGCAAAACGCGGCGTCATGGAAGTCCATCTCCGGATTTGACTGTTTAACCGCCCTTTCCTTTCAATTCCTGGTAAGCCTGTTGAATTTCTTTAAATCGCTTTTCAGCAAGTGTTTTGAATTCATCCCCCAGATGCTCCAATTTATCCGGATGGTATTTGTTTGCGAGCTCCCGGTAGGCGTGCTTTATTTCCTCGGCGGATGCATTGCGGGAAACTCCCAATATGCGGTGCGGATCCCATGAGGGGCCTGTTTCAGCGTATTGATCCTGCGAATTTGAGTGGTTCTGGCCGGAAAATTGTTCCTGACTGCTGTATTTAAATCGACTGTCGGTGTACTGATTAAAGCGTTGATGATGGGCAAATTTTTTTGTACGGGAGGCCAAAAATCTCCACAGCAATATCCAGATAATCAGATCATCCAGCCAACCCCAGCCGACCATGAGATCTGGCAAGATATCATACGGATTAAGGGTGTAAAGGCCAGCCAGTATTAATAAAATCAGTTTCCACATGATCGGACTTCGAATTGTTCTTGATTTTAGAGATAAGCTTTTCCCACTCTAAAGGTAATACCGCCTGAATAGAATGCCATGGTTTTATTCGACCAAGAGCAAAGTGCTTACCCTGCTTTGCTGAAAGATGTTGTGCTCGCCGCATTGGTTTTGATGACATAACTGCCGATTTCCTGGCCAATATGGCGGGCAACAGCAGGACATTTGACGTTCAACATAAAAACGATCGGACGGTCGCTTGCATGCAAGGTTTCATAATTGCCCTGCCCTTTGGCAATTATTAAATCAGCGTTTTCAAATGCTGCCTTAAATTCAGGCGAACACTCGGGTAGTAACGTCCCCGGTGCGTCCGATCCGCTGTCGATGACACGCGTTTGATCCGTCATACCGGTAAAACGCGCGTCATCCATGGTCACATCATTGATGATGGGCGCAGACCTGACCACATAGGTCACCCGATCCGGTATTAATTGCTCGATAAACAAGCGATCGAAAACGATTTCGCCACAATTGTCGCCCAGGTATAAAATTGAACGGGCTTTCCGGGCAGCCCGCTCGAGCGACTGAATATTCCCTTCCAGGTTTGCCGATAAGGCCAGTTCAATTGTTGCAGCTATTTGAGAGGATTCTAACATTCGACCGATTCCAAAATCGATCACATTGCCTGCCAGCGCCAGACGAGCAGCGGTTTCAAATGCATTTCCAGCTGAACTGACCTGGTCCTTTAGCCGTGGATATAGATCAAGCGCCATTTGATTGTATTGCTGTTTAAGAGCCCGATAGGGATCTGTATTGCCGCTCAAGCGCTGGATAAGATGCTGGATCTGGCGTCCCATGATAACGGGCGCTTTATTAAAATCCATTCGGCTCAAAATTGCCAGAATTTCCCGCAAGGCTTTTTCATGCAAGCTGGCATCATCCGTTGTCAGTTTAATGGTCTCCAGTGTTTGGCGCACAAAACACGGGATGCAGTCGTGATGCGTTTTCATTGTAATTCACCGCCTGGTTCCACTCTCTCAGATAACGATCAGTCAAGTATAAAGAATCGTTTTCGCCGGGTCAATGGAAAGCAAGGGGGCCGCCGGCCTTCGAGTCGGTCGCCTAGGGATTAAAAATTCATTATTTTCAATATATTATCGATATGCGTGACGCGTGCACCCGTTAAAAATAATATTCAAGAAAATCATCCGTGTCCCGATAAAAGAATCATAGTCTGTTGACAACATCCAAAGGTTGCTGTGCACAATTCTATATTTAAATATTTATAATTTTATCAATATGTTAAATTCGATTGGACTCATAAAAAACTTCGCCTGAGGCGCATAATGTGGTACGATAAATAGGATACAAGGATAAGCGAATATGAAAATGCGTCAGGTGATATTAGCGTTTCTGGTGGTGGCGGTCGGTGTAGCTGCTTTGTTTTTAAACAGCTACATGAAAAACGACGTTGTCATCATGAAAAACGGTACTGTCATCAGCGTCAACCGGACCTGGGACTCCGGTAATGCCATCTTTTATCAAATTGGCCGCGAAACCTTTGTCGCCAAAAAATTCGAAATCGACTATTATGGCAAACCGAATCTAAAATCCCTTTTGAAACATGCCAAATACGAAATGTCCCGCCATTTCGTAAAGAGCAACGCCGAATTTAAGACATTTGCCAAAGATACCAGCCACTCTTTTGGTCAAAAATCCATCTGGGTAATTTCGATCTTGGCCACCACATTTGGCTGCATTATGGTCTTGTTGGTGATTCATTTGATCATTAACAATCGCCAGCCCGGCACGACCCCAAGTGCCCCGCTCACAAAAATACGCAAGCCGGCCCAAACGACTGAGACCATACCTGATGAAGATACCGGAGACGGCATCACGCGATCCGATATCCTGAAATATTTCTTGAATGTGTTCAGACTCCAGATCGGGGCCGATGCGAACGCGCCGATGAAAATACACTCACTGTCTGATAATTCTGCAGGGCCCAACACGGTCTATGAGCTTCAAATCAAACACCGGGGTGACTGGATGCGGCGCCGAATGAGCATCGGACCGTTAGGCGAGGAAGCCGGCAGTAAAAGCAAATGTTATTATGTAATTTATGACGTTCATCTGGTCGTCAAAATACCGGCTAAACCGATCTCTGAATTTGAATACTATATCAGATGCATTAAAAAGGAAGGCGAAATCGTCGATAAACTTGCTCCCAAAGAATGCATCATTCCACGCGTTTCGGTCCTGTTGAATCTGATTCACAAACTGCCCGACTGCAGTCATTTGTCTCCTGAAAAGCTTGAAGAAAAATATGTGGCCTGGCTGCGCACCAAAACCAAATACCAGAAGTATCTGAAAATAAAAAATACCTTCGTATTTTTTATGGATTTTTCAAAATACTACTTTCTGGGTCATATCGTCGATAATTTGCATAATGTCAAAGATGCGATCGCAGAGGAGGTCAGCGAAAACTCAGAAACCATTTTTGACAACCAAAAGTTCTGTGGTCGCTACGGTAAGCCCAAAGAGTCCATTGGGCTTGAAATCAGACAGGTGTCTGACTATTGTCAGGAGGCTATTCGTCAGTTTCTGACCGATTCCGGTATGGCGTCAGATGTCTCCATGTTTCGCATTCAAAGCTGGTTTCTGGCGCATCTGGCGGGCAAGTCTGTTTCAAGCAAAGAAAGCGGTCTACCGGACAATCTGGTGCATGAATTAAATCTTCTAATAGAGCTCATTTTTTCAAAGCACATGGAAGCGGTCACGGCTTATCGTAACACCATTACCCAATACGTGCATAGAATCCGTTTTGAACAGAACAAGCCCCAAATGGCCGGTATCATAACCAACTTGTTGGATCTGCTCGCATGGTTGCGCACCAAACAAATAGCCATGCGCGATCTAAAACCGGACAATTTGCTGGTCGCCGGCAATCCTTCCAAGTACCCATTGTTTTTGATGAATGCTGATGAATACGAACTGGGCATCATCGACGTCGAGACTGCCGTAGATTTTGAACCCAAGAAGGATCAAAAAGTCAAACAGCCGCTGCTGGGCGGCACACCGTTTTATGCAACGCCATCTCATTTTTTCAGCAATGCGGTTCTGCACAAATCATTTGACGATTTAAACAAAATTTTACACTTGCAGGACTGGTATGCGACACTGGTCATGATATTTAAGACCGTTACCGGCGATTTGATTTTTCAACATACCGCGCGTTTGTTTGCTGACATTCGTAATAAAATAAAATACGGTCAAATTGAAGGCAAATTGGAAACCGAAATCGTCGCAGACGTCAGCCGGGCATTTTGGCGCAGCGCGCTGCTGGAATTTCAGAGCAAAATGAATCAGAAAGGAAGCCTTTTAAAATCCATTTTTTTCGATGTTCCAGATACGGCCAAACACATGTTTCGAGATGTGCTTCGTCAAGATATTGAGGCCACAGCGCTAAAAATAAAACGCTGCGTCAACAATCAAACGATTTTCGAAAGTTCGCAAAGCCAGCAACGGTTGCTCGAATCCACCCCTGCAAAAATCGAACAGCTGCGGATCGAATTTGAAAACAAACTTAAATCCATGCGCAATCGTTCCCAGGATCATTCCCGGGCAATTGTATTATTAAAATACTTGCGGACCCTCAAACTGCATGCTGAACAGCAAAAACAACTATTAACAAGGCTTGAACGACCAACGTCAAGGTTAACCGCTTATACGCTGTTGGCCTTTATGTTCAACAATCTTTACAAATCCATGTTTCGCGAAGAATGGTGGGTTAAGCCCGGCGCAAAGGACAAGGTTTCCGATGCGGATGTTGATGAGGCTACTCTCGAAGCCACTGTATAGTGTTTTGGTTTATAAAAAGGCGACAACAATTTGCAGACTGTTTTAGAGCGGGACATCACACCTGAGCCAGCTAGGTGACAATCGTCTCATCGGTTCTGACGACTCCATTTTTGTTTGACAGTGTGTTTGCTCACATTGTATTCTCTTCTGACACAGTCCGTCATTCAATTTACAAAACCACGGAAACCAAATGGTTAACTGACTATTTTGCTTTTACGTGCGTAGCCCAAATGCAAAACCACCCAGACAGACAAGATTTAAGTTTCGAGCAAGGACAGTTGCTGGTTAAACTGGCCAGACAAACGCTGGCCGAGCAATTCGCAAAAACGATACCGCAAAAAGACGTGGCTGAATTGGCTACCGCCCTCGCCGACTCCTGCTATCAGGTCAAATGCGGTACTTTTGTTACACTGACCCTCAACAAGCAGCTTCGCGGATGTATCGGTAGCCTCACGTCTGACGAGCCCATTCGAACCGGAGTGCGGCGCAATGCGATTAATGCTGCTTTTCATGACCCGCGATTTAAACCGTTAAACGCGGCCGATTTCGAAAAGGTTAATATTGAAGTCAGTATCCTTTCCGAGCCTCAACGCCTCAATTACCGTGACAGCGACGATCTCGTGGCAAAATTAAGACCCGGAGTGGATGGCATTATTGTGCGCAAAGACCATGCCAGTGCCACTTTCTTACCACAGGTATGGGAGCAGCTTCCCGAAACACATGATTTTCTGAGCCATCTATGCGCTAAGGCCGGCCTTGCGGCCGACGCCTGGCGACAGACGCAACTTGAAATTTCCACCTATCAGGTTCAGCACTTCTCAGAACCTACCTGAATTTTACATGAAAATAGATGAGACTGTTTTTCATATTAACGGATGATTCTCTTTTTTTGTCTCATCTATTTTCACCCGTCGGGCGAGCCGGACACTCCCATATGCTGCGTTATTAAGGGCGAAGCATAGTCTACTATAGCTTCACCCTTAACTGCCTTGCCTAAGGAAGTCTCCGACTGGTCTAAAATCCAGGCTAAACCTAAATTTTACATCAAAATAGATCTGAATGGGACAGGCGTTGTCCAAGCGCTAAAGCTCATCTGAGTTCTCGGCCTGATCGGCATAGGCTTTCTTTCTCAAGACCCGTCGAATAAAGGCCAGTATTGTCAACAGGGCGGCTGAAACAAACAATATCTCATATAGATGGATGGACAGATAGGTAAACCAATTGATATTTTTCTTGAGATGCTCGCGCCACCGGGCTTCCAATTGATCAAATGTCATCGCAAAGCGTCTCTCGACAGCAAGCTCGAGCTCATTTCCCTGCCGCAGCAGCTCCAGCAGATCCAGAACACCCTGCTGGCCGAAAGTTCGGCTCATATAGTCCACTATGCTTTTACTCTGTTCGTAGGCCAGGATGAGTCCATTTTTTTCGTGTGGAAACCGGTGCTTCAGATTTGCCAGATCAAGATACCGACCCGACAGGATTGCGGCTGGCAAGAGCTCCCGTCGCGTATCCAGGATGATATCGGCCAGGCCGTCGCTGGCCCACTGGCACACACCCTCGTCCAACCAGCGGGGCAGCCGTTCGCCCTTGATATGATGATGAAGAACGAGGTGGCACAGCTCATGCTTAATGGTTGCCTGCAGGTTAAAGGGTTCGGTTGTCATGCGGGTGTGATCGATAACCATGACGTTTTCCGACGGCAGCGCATATGCGACCACCAGCGGGTGCCTTGCCATTTGCCGAAACTGGTGATGATCATTAATCAACACAAGGGTGGGCCGAAATGACACCGGCCATTGAAACAGCGTTTGCAGCTCCTGTTTGCTGTCAGCATACATCCGCTGGGCAGAACGGGCACTCTGCTCGAGACCACCATCATATACA
>JASFIV010000114.1:0-13576 GCA_050122475.1 Desulfobacterales bacterium
GGGCGCGGGCGATGTGTGGAAGGTTGGCACGGAGATCCTAAAAAAATATTAAATAAGGTTCTGGGTTCAGCGGTTGGTTATTGGTTATTGGTTTTTAGAACATGATTTGGTGAATATTAGATTCTGATTTTCAAACCAATAACGAATAACCAATAACCAAATTGAGGTGATTCGTGGGACGAAAACGAAAACCACGCAAAAACATCCGTAAAGGCGCTAAAAAGAAACGCCGATTTGCGTTTTTACGCCGCCTGGCAATCGGATTTTACGCCATCGCCGGTGTTGCCGGACTGCTGGCAACCAGCTGCGCGTTTGTGCTCGTCCACGATGTCATCACCCAGTGCGACTATTTCAAAGCCCGCCATTTGAAAATTGAAGGCGGGCAGCGCCTGAACGAAAAACAGATTATCGCAGTAGCGCAGGTCAAAAAAGACGTCAATATTATAGCGGTTAATCTGGCCATGACCCGCAAGCGCCTGCTGGCGCATCCCTGGATTGCGGAAGCCGAAGTCCGGCGTGAAATCCCCTCCGGGCTTCATATCCGCATCTACGAGCATAGGCCGCTGGCCATTGTCGAACTGGATCGCAAATATCTTTTAAACGAAAAGGGACAGGTTTTTAAAGAATGGACTGCCGGGGATCCTGCCAATTTACCGCTGGTGCGCGGATTGGCGTTAAGCGACATTGGCAGGACTGGTCAATCAGCGACAACCGGCATCCAGCAGCCGACGGGTGCTCAACGACATTTACGATCAAAGGGATCGATCAACAAACCCTTTGAAGCGGTAATGCAGGTGCTGCTAATGGGAAAACAGGCGCGCGGCATGCTTACCAACCGTCAGATCAAGCACATCCTGGTGGATCGGGAAATCGGGATTACGCTCAAGGTATTTAAACAAATGAAAACCGTTGTGTTGGGATATCATAATTACCCGCTTAAATTTCGTATGTTCAAAAATATTCTGGCCTACGGCAAGCAGCGGCGCAGCTTTCCGGACTTCAATCGCATTGATCTCAACAACGTTAACCGCATCGTGGTCAACCCCGTAATGCCGGTAGCGGGCGGGGACCATAAGGAGGTATGAAATGCAGGGAGATGTTATCGTCGGTCTTGATATCGGAACCACTAAAATCTGCTCGGTCGTCGGCGAAGTATCCGGAGACTCGGCCAACATCATCGGCATCGGCACCCACCCCTCAATCGGTTTGCGCAAAGGGGTGGTGGTCAATATCGAATCAACCGTTGAATCCATCAAGAAGGCTGTGGAAGAAGCCGAACTGATGGCCGGCTGCGAAATTTCGGCGGTCTATGCCGGTATTGCCGGCGGCCATATTACCGGCTTTAACAGCCGCGGAATCGTTGCGGTCAAGGGTAATGAAATCGGCGAAGCGGATGTCGACCGGGTAATCGATGCGGCCCGGGCGGTCGCCATACCCATGGACCGGGAGGTGATTCATGTCCTGCCGCAGGAATATATGGTCGATGATGAGCGTGGCATCCAGAACCCTGTGGGAATGTCAGGCGTGCGACTGGAGGCCAAAATACATATTGTCACCGGTGCAGTGGCATCAGCCCATAACATTGTTAAATGCGCCAATCGCTCCGGGCTGGATGTGTGCGATATCGTTCTGGAATCACTGGCTTCCGGCGAGGCTGTCCTGACCGATGAAGAAAAACAACTGGGTGTGGCCCTGCTGGATCTAGGCGGTGGAACCACGGATCTGGCCATCTTTTCCCAGAACAATATTAAACACACCTTTGTTCTGGCGCTGGGCGGAAACAACCTGACCAACGACATCGCCATCGGATTACGGGCACCCCACGCTGAAGCTGAAAAGATTAAAAAGAAATACGGCAGTTGCATCGCTCAAAACATCAGCGCCGATGAGACCATCGAAGTGCCCGGGATGGGTGGCCGTGAGCCCCGCAAGTTGCCCCGTCAGATTCTAGGGGAGATACTGGAGCCGCGCATGGAGGAAATTTTCCAGCTGGTGCAGCGCGAAATCATACGCTCCGGTATGGAAAATACGATTCCATCCGGTGTCGTTATTACCGGCGGAACCGCACTTTTAGAGGGCGTGAATGAAATAGCCGAATCGATTTTTAACCTTCCCTGCCGAATCGGCAAACCACGCGCCATTACCGGCCTGGTGGATGTCGTCAACAATCCCATGTACGCCACCGGCGTGGGGCTCGTGCTTTACGGTGCGCGCAACCAGGATTCTCGCAAATTCAGAATTCGGGACAAAAATATTTTTAACCGCGTCATGACACGCATGAAACGCTGGTTTAATGATGTCGTTTAAAATTCGGATGACAGATTTTAAAATTTATTTACAGCCGGTTCGTTTCGGCTTTTACATAAACAACTGGAAACCAACACAAACCGAATTTTAGTAGGAGGAAAAAAATGTTTACCTATGTGGACCAGGAAAAATCAGCAAAAATCAAGGTCATTGGAGTCGGCGGTGCGGGCGGTAACGCCATCAACAATATGATTGCATCCCATTTGCAAGGCGTTAAATTCATTGCCGCCAATACCGACAGTCAGGCGCTGGAGATGTCAATGGCACCGGTTAAAATTCAAATGGGCGAACAGCTCACCGAAGGGCTCGGGGCCGGCGCAAACCCCCAGATCGGCCGGGATGCTGCCCTTGAGAGTGAAGAGGCCCTGCGTGTCGCGCTGGCCGACAGTCACATGGTATTTATCACCGCCGGATTTGGCGGTGGCACCGGAACCGGCGCTGCCCCGGTGATTGCCGAAATCTGTAAAGATCTGGGTGCCCTGACAGTAGCAGTGGTGACAAAGCCGTTTTCCTTTGAGGGCAAAAAACGCACCCAGCTGGCTGAATCCGGAATCGATAACATCAAACGGGTGGTCGACACGGCTATCAGCATACCCAACGATCGACTCAGAGGTCTGGCGCCCAAAAAAGCGAAACTGATGGATATGTTCTTAAAGGCCGATGAAATCCTGTTGCATTCGGTCAAAGGCATCACCGACCTGATTATGATGCCCGGACTGGTCAACCTGGATTTTGCCGATGTCAGAACCACGATGTCCAAAGCCGGATTGGCCATAATGGGCATCGGAATTTCCGCCGGAGAAAACCGTGCGGTGGAAGCCGCTGAAAGAGCCATGTCGCATCCCCTGCTCGAAGACCTGCCCATTGCCGGCGCCACGGGCGTGCTGATGAATATCACCAGCACCAGTGATATGGAATTCGAAGAGGTGGCTGAAGCCTCAGAGCGGATTCACGACGAGGTCGGTGACGATGCCGATATCTTCTGGGGCACCTCTATTGATGACAGCCTCGGCGACGAGATGCGCGTTACCGTTATCGCAACGGGTATCGGTGGCGAACCGGAAATGAAGATGCCCGACAACGCGGTCGAGCTGCCGCTAAGAGGAAAAGTACGGGATATTACACCTGAAGATCTGGAAAGAGACATCGTTGATTACGAAGAACCCACCTTTATCCGGCAGCAAAAGGCCGTGGGAGAGTCCGGCGGCGCCATTTATCGCGGTCCCCAGGGGCTGGGTCTGGATGAAAGCGAACTGGACGTACCCACTTTTTTAAGGCGCAAGGCGGACTAAAATTCCCTGTTGTCCGTCGTCCGTTGTCCGTTGATGGTGGAAGCTGTGTTTTGTCTGTTGATATGAGCGGGAGCTGATGGTCGCTTAATATAAGACGTTGCACCGCCCGGCAATCAGTCTTAATGCGGCAAATCAGGCCATTTTAGCGATAGACTAAACGTTGACTGTGCGCTAAAATGCCGCATGTTAAGCATATGGTCCACATAGGTCATGACTGAGGCTCCCGGAGTGGGAAAAAACACACGCAAACTTATCTCAAATCACCCTATTTTTACATCAGCTGCCCCCGGAGACGGACAACGGACAAACTCATGGCATCTAGGCCCCAAAAATCAACAAAGCACCCCCATCCTGCTGAAATCGGCGCCATTCACAAATCCTGGGGCGGACGCGTCCGTATTGCGCTGGTTTATCCGAACCGCTACCATGTGGGTATGTCCAATCTGGGGTTTCAAAGTGTCTATCGTCTGTTAAATGAATATGACCATGTGGTTTGTGAACGTGCCTTTCTACCGGAGCCATCTCACAGGCAGCCGCCCGTCATCAAAACCGTTGAATCTGGAAAACGCCTTTTAGATACCGATATAATTGCTTTTTCACTTTCTTTTGAAAACGATTATCCGCATATCCTATCCATTCTGGATAATATCGGTCTGCCTTTGAGAGCCGACCAGAGGGGCGATCGGCATCCCCTGCTGATCGCCGGCGGTGTCGCCAGTTTTTTAAATCCCGAGCCGATTGCTGCTTTTTTTGACTGTTTTTTCATCGGTGAAGCCGAAGCAGTCATACCCCGATTCCTGGATGTATTTGTACCCGGTAACAAACGGCGTACCGTGCTAAAAAAAATAGCCTCTGAGGTCCCGGGAGCGTATGTCCCGGCCTTTTACGATGTCGATTATAACCGGGACGGCACGATCTCAGCCTTTAAGCCCCTCGAAGCCGTTACGCCCGGCGTGAAACGCGTTTACCTCAAGGACCTGGCCGACACAGCCACCTGCAGTGCCATTTTGACCCCTAATACCGCCTTTGATCAAACCCATCTGATCGAAGTTGCCAGAGGCTGTCCACACGGCTGTCGTTTTTGTGCCGCCGGGTTTGTTTATCGCCCCCCGCGTTTCAGGCCGATTTCATCGTTGACCGAAAATATCGACCAGGCATCTGCCAAGACGGACCGTATCGGCCTGGTGGGCGCTGCGGTTTCCGACCTCCCCGGGCTGAGTGATTTGTGCGGTCAGTACCAGGATAAAAATCTTCGCATATCATTCAGTTCACTGAGAGCGGATGGCTTGTCTCCGGAAATGCTGGCGGTTCTCAAACACAGCAAAGTTAAAACAGCAACAATTGCGCCGGATGCCGGCTCCGAGCGCATGCGCAATGTTATCAATAAAGGCATTACCGAAGATGCAATCCTGGCTGCCGCCGATGCCCTCGTGGCCAACGGCATCCCGAATTTAAAATTATATTTTATGATTGGCCTGCCCACCGAAACCGGCGATGACGTCGAAGCCATCATTCGTTTGGGTAAAAAAATTAAACACCGTTTCCTGAAGGCCAGCCGATCCCAAAAAAGGATCGGTGACATCACCATCAGTTTGAATTGTTTTGTCCCCAAGCCATTTACCCCTTTTCAGTGGGTGGCCATGGCCGAAACGGCTGTTTTGAAAAAAAAGATAAAAAAAATTAAGACTGAATTGAGCAAGGTTGCCAACCTCAGAGTTCATGCGGACATACCGCGCTGGGCCTATATCCAGGGGTTATTTTCCAGGGGTGATCGCAGAGTCGCCGATATCCTTTTTCTGGCGCATTCCTATAAGGGCAACTGGGCCCGTACCCTCAAAGATGTATCCATCAACCCGGATTTTTACGTCCTGCGGGAACGCGACCTTAATGAGCGCCTCCCCTGGGATTTTATTGATCAGGGGATCAAAAAGTCCTATTTACAGAAGGAATATCAGCGCGCCATGAACGCCCGATCCTCTCCGGCTTGCCGTGTAGAAACCTGTAATATCTGCGGTGTCTGTAATCAAGCCTCACAAAGCCAATCCTCCTGAATGGTGTTCATCACTGCCTATTTATTGTCCAAGTACCTAAAAAGATTTAATTTTTTAACCGCAGATTCACGCAGACAAGCGCAGACATTATCTTTTCCTTGCTCGACCTGAGCAAGGAAAAACTGCATGCCCTGCGGGCAAACAGTTTTATAAATTTTATCAGATTGTTGCTAATCATACTAATTTTTAACTTCGAAAAGGCAAATTTTATAATCGCGAAGCGATTGACAGATTTTGTCCGGTCAGGTCGACCGGACAAAAAATTTAAAGTCTGCGTCTGTCTGCGCTCGTCTGCGGTTAAATAAAGAAAAAAATGGACAACCTACTTGAAAATATGGCCCTGAAATGATAATTAGAAACCTTTTTTGGAATGGAACCCGGCATGCTCGGGAAGCCTGAAGTTTGAACCTACCGGTCGCTGATCTGAGACAGATGCGACTTGATATAGCCAACGGACTGGCAAGGAGATGCTATGATTGAGAGTATTATTTTCATGCTGGGATTGGGCATCGTGTGCGCCGCGATTTTAACAGCGGCATCCCGCATTTTCTATGTATATGAAGATCCACGGATTGCCCGGGTGGAAGCCACATTTGCCGGCGCCAATTGCGGCGGATGCGGTTACGCCGGATGTTCTGCTGCGGCTGTTGCCGTGGTGGCGGGCGAGGCAGAACCCAGTGTTTGTGTTGTCGGAGGCCCGGAATCGGCGGCCAACGCCGCTGAAGTTATGGGGGTGGAAGTCGGTCTGGCCGAACCCCCCAAATCCTATAACACTTGCAGCGGCGGCAAACGCGCTGCAGACAAATTTGTTTACCTCGGGGTCAATACCTGCCGCGCCCAGGCGGCTCTATCCGGCGGCCAGCGAGAATGTTCGGTCGGTTGCATCGGTCTGGGCGACTGCATTGATGCCTGTCAGTTCAATGCCCTTAAAATGGGACCGCAGGGATACCCGGTAGTGGTCGAAGAAAATTGTGTTGGTTGCGGTGCCTGCGAGACAGTTTGCCCTAAATATATCATGAAAGTCAAAACCTTGTCTGAGCGCCTGATGCACTTTAATTGCAGAAACGATCGCCTGGCGCCCTGCCGCCAGACCTGCCCGGCTGAAATCGACATCCCCCAGTATATCGCTCAGATTCGCGAAGGCGACTACGAAGGCGCCGTCAATACCCTCCGCGAGCGAAATCCGTTTATATTATCCTGCGGACGGGTGTGCCCGCATCCCTGCGAAACAAATTGCAGACGGGGAATCGAGGATGAACCGGTATCCATCAATCAATTAAAGCGCTTTGTCGCTGATCATGAAATGAATTCCGGAGATCGGCTGCCTATACCCACAGCCCCCGAAACGCGCAAACGCGTCGCGGTTATCGGCGGCGGACCGGCCGGACTCACCTGCGCATTTTTTCTGAGACGACTGGGCCACCAAGTTAATATTTTTGAAGCCATGCCCAAACTAGGCGGCATGCTGCGCTATGGTATCCCCGAGTATCGCCTGCCCAAGCAGGTGTTGGATTGGGAAATCGAAAGTATTTTGGACCTAGGCGTGGATTTTCATACCAATGTGAAATTCGGCCATGATTTTGATTTAAGCTCTCTAGTCGCATCCGGCTTTGACGCCATCTTTATGGGCATCGGCGCATGGAAAGATGCCAGCCTGCGGGTCGAAGGCGAAGATCTTAAAGGCTGCTTTACCGGAATTGATTTCCTGTCACGGCTGGCCGGCGGAGAGAAACTGCCCATCGGTGAAACCGCCGCAATTATCGGCGGTGGGAACACGGCTATCGACTGCACCCGCAATCTCATCCGCTTAGGGACCAAAAAGGTCTATATCGTATATCGCCGCACCCGCGGCGAGATGCCCGCCAACGAGGTCGAAATCGATGCGGCTGAGCACGAAGGGGTCGAATTTGTATTTCTGGCAGCGCCGGTGAAAGTTATCGGCGATGATGACGGCAATGTTACCCATCTGGAATATTTAAAGATGGAACTCGGAGAGCCCGACGCCAGCGGCAGGCGCCGACCGGTGCCCATCGAAGGCTCGGAAACCCTGCTTCAAACCGACATGGTCATCACCGCCATCGGCCAATCCCCAGATGTTTCATTTACCGAGCAAACTAAAAAACGCCTGGCCGATCTGAATACCACGCGCTGGAATACCATCGAGGTGAATCCGGACACCCTGCAATCCAATATTCCGTACCTGTTTGCCGCCGGTGATGCCGCTACCGGTCCGTCCCTGGTGGTATCTGCGATTGGCGGGGGACGACGGGCTGCCCGCTCCATACACCAATTCATTATGGGACAGGAAGTAACGGCCCAGAAAAACGAATTAAACAGCGATCTGATCGCTGAAACCCTATTCGATCAGGTAAGCGGGATTGTTAAAAATCCCAGAGCGCCCATGCCGGAGCTGGCGGTCGAAGAACGGATACACTCATTCGTTGAAGTGGATCAGGTACTGACAAGGGAAGCCGCTGCAGGTGAAAGCAACCGCTGTCTGTCGTGCTGTCTGACGTGTTATGACCCGGATGCAGCTGCAAGCACCCCGCCGCACCCGAGAGCAAAGTCCACGGAAGGTGAAGCAGCCTAATTTTTGCTGGAGTAATGGAGTGGCGGAGTGATGGAATACTGGAGCAAATAAATTGCAGATTGCAGATTGCGGAATGCGGATTGTAATATCCCAAGAGCTGTCGATTAAAATCCGAAATCCGCAATCTAAAATTTACAATCAGGAGGGAGGACCCTATGGGTGGTCTGAATTTTATAGAAAAGGTCGACATATTCAAGGGGTTCGATCAGGACCAGTTAAAGGCCGCCAGTAAGGGCGGACAGGAAAAACAGTACCAATACGAAGAAAAATTGTTTGCCGAAGGGGAAGATGCCGACCGTATCTGGCTGGTCGCCGAAGGACAAGTCCACCTTCGATTTGATTTACCGGGCCGCCCCACTTCAGAACAAAACACCGTTTTTTCGATATCCGCCGGGCAGACGCTGGGGTGGTCAAGCTTTGTGCCGCCCTTCAAATACGCGCTTTCCGCATACAGTGCCGTCAAAGCCTGCAAAGTCTTACAAATTAAAAAGGATTATCTGCTGGACTGCTTTGATAAAGATCCCCGCATGGGTCTGATGTTCATGACGAATGTGGCGACTATTGCCAGCCTGCATTTTGATCAATTACAGGAATCTGCCACCATTTCGCCGGTGTCCAAGGTTAAAATTACCGTTCATATGTCAACTTGTGGCATCGCCGCCGGTGCCCGTCAGGTGATGAGTGCGCTGGTTGAGGAAATTTCCAATGCCAACCGGCAGGATATTGAAGTTGCCAGTGCCGGATGTATCGGTCATTGTAAAAATGAGCCCAATATTACCGTCGAAATCGGCAGCAGCGAACCGGTCATCTATCAAAAAATGAGCCCCGAGAAAATGCGCCAGATATTTCAAAAACATATTATAGGGGGCGAAGTTCAGGACGATTATGTCCTAAATAATTGAAGATTGAATATTGAAGATTGAATATTTCAGGAGTCGCTGCGCTCCATTATATTTAAATTGATCCGCCGAAGGCGACCTTAAATATTCAATATTCAATCTAAAATATTCAATTAGTTAGAGAGGGCTTTATGGTCAGTCTCGACTTTCTGGAAGATGTTGACGCTTTTTCTGAGCTGGATGACGATCAATTAGCAGCCATACAGAAGTGTTGCGAGGTCGCTAAATTTAAACGCGGAGAAGCCATTTTTACTGCCGGCGAAGTCCCTGATTATTTTTGGCTCGTGCTCGACGGTGAGGTCAACCTGATCTGGGATGCTCCCGAAGGCCCGGCAATGCCGGAAGACACCATCTCGACCCTGTCGGAGGGAATGCCTTTTGGCTGGTCAAGTCTGGTACCGCCGAACAAATACCGCCTTTCAGCCAAGTGCGCCTCTCGCAGCTGCAAAACGGTCAGAATCCCGCGCGACCGCCTGCTTCAATTGTTTGAAGATGATGCACAACTGGGTTACAAAGTCATGTCAAAGGTGATGACCGTCGTCGGGCAACGTTTTCACCAGCTCCAGGATGAGGTGGCCCGGCGCAGGGGGCATGATATTATCAACAGATGGTAAGAGCGAATCTATTGATACAGTGTTAACAGTTAGCGGATCTCAAAAAATTAAATCCTAATCTTTTACCGGATTGTTGGAAAAATGGAATACTGGAACAATGGATTAATGGGTCTTGGACTCAATTAATCAATTTTTCACCATTCCATCATTCCAATATTCCAGTATTCCAGTTTGGCAATACCAGATTAGCTTGTAAGTATTTAAAAATTTTAAGTTTAACACAATTCACACTTTACCAGAAATTTCTTGAAAGCGCGCCCGCATTATGGTAGTCGGTGCATGGCTTTCCGACACGAATTTGACAGGCAACGTAAAACAGATACGGAAATCATATGTTCTCAAAAAACGAATTGAAGCTGGCAGGGGCAGTGGCCATTTGTCTGTTGGTCATCGGAGTGATCAGTTACGCCGCCTTTCCGTTGAAAGCACCGGATGAGCCGCTGCGTTTGATGTACACGGTTGCAGCAGGCAATGTCCTGTTCAATCATAAAGTTCACACTACCGTGGAAGGTTACGGGCTGGACTGTTTTGAGTGCCATCATCATCCCCCCGAAGACGAATCGGCGCTCGTCGCCTGTGGTGCATGTCATTTGCCGCCGGCAGAAGAAGGGGAAGTGAATGAAACATGCCTGGACTGCCATGATGAGTCTGATTTCGAAGATACGGAAATGATCACGCGAGGCGATGCATTCCATCTCCAGTGCATCAACTGCCACAAGGATTTTGAAGCCGGACCGGTTGAGTGCACCGGCTGTCATGCATTATAGAACCCCGATAAGGAGTTATCCGTTAACCAGTAACCAATAACGCCTAATTGAGCATCTGCCGCTTAAGTAGGCGCTTCCGGCATACGGAAAAAGGGTTGAAAAATGATTAAAAAAGCTTTCTTGGGTTTATCCATTCCACACATTCGTTATGAAACCCTCCCCGTTCACCTTCCGGAAACCGAAAAACTTCAAGCTCCCAAGAGTATCAATTTGTATCACCCCCTCATCGACGCCTATAATATTCCGTCAACGCTGGGAATCGGAGATTCGGTCAAGACCGGTCAAAAATTAGCGCTTTATCCGGATGAGAAATATTATGTGATTTCGCCGATCAGCGGCAAGATTTCAGCCCTCTCGCCCTATACGGGCGATTTCGGGAAAAACTATGTTGCGATCACCATCACCCGGGACGATAGCGAGGTTTTTGACGACACGTTCCAACAAAAGATGCAAACGCCGTCTTTAGAACTGCTGTCTGAATTTTTGGCCGGTGCACCTGGAAATCCTCCCCTGGACACGCTGGCGAATTCAAACGGTCAGATTAAAACCATCGTCATCAGGGGGCTGGATCCGGATCCGATGGTCTATACCAACCAATTCATTGCCCTATCCCACTTGAAGGATCTGGAAAAAGGCATCCATATTCTCAAAGAGGTTACCGACGTGCAGGATGTCGTGCTATTTACGGCCGGTGAATCCGTGCAGGGATATGGCCACATTGGAGCCCGGGTCGCAGGGGTCAAAACCCAATACCCGGCTGCCCTGCCGCACATGGTGATGAAAGATGTTCTCGGGCAGGTATTGCCGGCCGGACAAACCTGCGAAGACCTGGGCGTCTGTTTTTTCAGTGCTGAAGCAGTGATTTCAATCGGCAGCGCATTTGAGTCCGGGCAAATCCCGACCGCCAAAACCTTAACGTTTATAACAAGAGACGGAACCAGCAAAATTATTGAAACCTGCATCGGCACACCCATCCGATATATCCTTGAGGCCTACGGTGAAACGGTCAACGAGTTTGACCGCATCATTCTCGGCGGCCCCATGACCGGTACAGCCATATATGCGCTGGATCATCCGGTTGGGCCGGATACCGATGCCGTCATCGTTGTAGATCGGGATAAAGCCGCTTATGCTTCGGATTATCCATGCATCAATTGCGGTGAATGTATCCGGATTTGCCCGGCGAAAATTCAAGTCAACATGCTGGTGAGATTTCTGGAAGCCAACCAATATGAAGAGGCTGCTGACAGTTACGATTTGTATTCGTGTATCGAATGCGGCCTTTGCAGCTATGTATGCGTGTCCAAAATCCCCATTTTCCAATATATCAAGTTGGCAAAATACGAGCTGGAGCGCGCTAAAACGTCGGAGGCAGCGAATGCTTGAGAAAAAAGACCTGCTTGAGCAGCAAATATCCCTGAGACAGCAAAAACTGATCGTATCTCATGCCCCGTTTTTCCACAGCGGCCGATCGGTAACCGAGCGCAGCTATCACACCATGTTAGCCGCTTTGCCCGCGCTCTTAATGGGTCTGTACCATTACGGCATGCCGGCAGTGGGTGTGGTCTGCCTGTCGATTTCCACAGCCATCATTTGGGAGCTGGTCATTAACCTGGTGACCAAAAGAACCATCACTATTGGCGATGGAAACGCCGCCTGGCTGGGAATGTTGTTCGCGATGCTCGTTCCGGCTACCATGCCCTGGTGGACAGTGGTCACCGGCACCTTTATCGTCATCGTTATCGGCAAGCAAATATTCGGCGGTATCGGCAGCAACGCGTTTCACCCGGTTGCGCTGGCACTGGCAATGATGATGATCTCCTGGGGAAATCTGCTCGATTTTGATGCCACCCTGTTAAATTACGATCTTCAGTTTGCCACCATTTATCCACTGGCCGCCTCAAAATATTTTGGTGTTGCCTCGGTGGATGCATTCAGCCTGACAGATCTTTTAATGGGCCGGCAACTGGGCGGAACCGGCGCGACCTTCGGTCTGGGCCTTTTGATCGGAGGCATTTATCTGATGCTACGGGGCTTTATCCGCTGGGAAATATCCCTCACATTTCTGGCCGGAGTTTATTTGACAGCTACTGTGTTTAACCTGTTCAATCCGGCCCAGTTCGCACCACCGGCTTTTCACCTGCTGACCGGTTATACCTTGATCGGCGCATTTTTCCTGGCCACCGAGGATTCATCTTCGCCCGTCAATTTCGTTCCCATGCTCATCTACGGTGCTGCCGGCGGTATTATGACCGTGCTCATTCGCAATATCGGCGCATGGGTCGATGGGGTTATTCTGGCCATTCTGGTCATCAATCTGATTAGCCCCTTGCTGGATAAAATCAGACCCGAGGCACTTGGAAAGGTGGAATAAGATGCGTGAAATGATAAAAATGCTGATTGTTCTGACAATTCTGGCCACTTTATCCGGAGGGTTGCTGGCCGCCATCCGCGATAATACCAAAGACCGTATCGAGAACCAGGTCCTTGAATTTGTAAAGGGTCCGGCCATTCGGTCCATCCTGGAAGGCGCGACCAATGATCCCATCGTTGACCGCTTTCAGCTCAAAGTCGATGATGTCGAGCGCACCTTCTTTGTGGGAGTGATGAACGGCGAGCCGAGTGCGGTTACCTTTGAAACATCCGGCAAAGGGTATGGCGGGGATGTCGGGTTGATGGTCGGCATTGACATCCAAAACAATCAGATAATGGGTGTCGGCGTCACGACACACGCCGAAACGCCGGGCATGGGCGCCAAAGCCAAAACCGATCCGAGTTTCGTGGCCCAGTTCAGAGAGCTGTCGCTGGAAGAGCCGGTTAATGTCACCGGTGACGGCGGCAGCATCAATTCCATCAGCGGCGCCACGATTACATCCCGCGCGGTCTGTTCTGCAACCAATGATGCCTTGAAAATATATGAAAAAATTAAACCCCAGCTGGCCGACAAGCTGAAAGAATTTAAATAATAGGGAGAGATGGATGGCCCGATCAATTGTTCAGGAATTTACCAAAGGCTTATGGGATGAAGTTCCGCCATTCCGTTTAGTCCTGGGCCT
>JASFIV010000115.1:0-13510 GCA_050122475.1 Desulfobacterales bacterium
GTGAAAAAGCAGATGTTCTCCAGACGGTGCTGGAGGGTGACGCACCAACCGCTCGCTATCCCGTCCAGCTCATCCATCCCGCCCGGGGTGCCTTGGTTTGGTTTCTGGATCGATCCGCAGCCAGCGGCCTAACCCCTCTTAACAAAAACAACAATCGAACGGACACCTTTTAACGATTGCGGATTTCGGATTGCAGATTTCGGATTTAATAATGATAAGCATTCGTTTTTTATCAATCCGCAATCCGCATTCCGAAATCATCCAACGCTGCCGATCAGCAGCATATAGATATCCATAACGTTGGTACGGGTGGGCCCGGTCATAACCAGATCATCCAGCTTCTGAAAAAAGCTGTAAGAATCATTGCGTCGCAAAAAATCTCTGGGATCCATAGTTTGGGCACGCGCCCGTGCTATGGTCGCACCGTCGGCTATCGCCCCGGCGGCGTCAGTGGGACCATCGGTTCCATCCGTGCCGCCGCTTAACACAACGACATTATTGACACCATCGATTGCCAGTGCTGATGCCAGGGCGAACTCCTGATTGCGGCCGCCACGTCCTTCACCTGAAATCGTGACGGTGGTTTCACCCCCGGCGAGGATACAGACCGGGGGTTCGATTGGGTTGTTCGAGCTCAGCACTTCTTTGGCAATTGCCGTATAAAACTTGGCGACTTCACGGGCTTCGCCCTCTATTTTAGAAGAAAGAATGATAGAACGATACCCGAGACGCTCGGCTGCTTTCCCCGCAGCCTCCAGTGCTTGAAGATTGGTTCCCACCAGCACCTGGGAACATTTTTCAAAAGCCGTATGATCCGATTTGGGTGTATCCGCTATGCGGCCGGCTGAACCTTTAACGAAATGGTTACGGACATTAGCTGCCAGCTGATCCCAGATGCCATAGCCTTTGAGAATCTGTTCAGCATCATGAAATGTGCTGGAATCGGGAACGGTCGGCCCTGAGGCGATCACATCCAGGTCATCGCCGACGACATCCGACAGAATCAGACTGGTGACCGTTGCCGGGTAAGCCCTTTGTGCCAGCCGGCCGCCTTTGGCGCGGGAAAGATGTTTGCGGACCGTATTAAACTCGTGAATCGTAGCGCCGCAGGCCAGTAACAATTTGGTGGTATGTTGTTTGTCGGCAAGTGATATTTCCTCGACCGGTGCGATTAAAAGCGCTGAGCCCCCGCCTGAGATCAAACAGATGACCAGATCACGCTCAGCAGCTTTTTCGACCAGAGTGATGATTTCTTCGGTACCTGCTACACCCCGCGCGTCGGGAACCGGGTGGCTGGCTTCGCACACTTTTATCTTTCTTAAGGGCAGACCATGTTCATCTTTGGTAACAATAACACCAGCGGCGATTCGATTACCCAGATGATTTTCCATCGCTTTGGCCATGGGTGCAACCGCTTTACCGGCGCCTACGACCAGGATGCGATCATAATCCTTGAGATTGAACTGCTGATCGCCGATGGACAGCACATTCTCATTCACCGTCACATAGTGATTGATGGCAGCCACTGGATCAACGGCCTGCAGCCCGGCTTCAAATATCTGGCGAGCATGTTTTCGTAGTTTTACCAAATTTGAGTCCATATGCTCCTTCAGTTCTAAGCTATTAAACCAATTAAACAATTTGAACCCATTAACAAAAAAGCGCCGCCGGCGCCTCTTTTATGTTTGGCTCAGATCCAAGATCTCCATGCGGTTGTTGCGATAGGGATGTTTTTCTGAAGGCCCTTCGGTCATGACAATCAAGTCGCCACTTTCTCCGACCAGGTTCAGGTAATTGCGGGCCCATTGTTTCCAGTCATCCGGGTGATCCGGTTCACAGACAGGCTGAACACCGTATGAAAACAGCAGATCCTGGCAGGTTTTTTTAATGCGGCTAAAGGCGGTAATCCAGACCGGTAGTCTGAAGCGCGTAATCCTTCTAGCCGTCGCGCCGCTGCGGGTGGGTACGATGACCGTCGGTGGTGTGATTCGCTTCAGAGCGGTATCAACACTCAAGGCGATCAAATCTTCTTTACGGACGTTATCGCCTTGGCGGCGCGATCGCAGTTGCCCTTCGATGGGGTTAAAGGTGCGATGCGGCTCCGTCGTCGCCGCAATTTTAGCCAACATCGCCGTTGCATCCACCGGATATTCGCCCATGGCCGATTCGCCGGACAGCATAACACAGTCGGTGCCGTCCAGAATGGCATTGGCCACATCGGTGGCTTCGGCCCGGGTGGGCCGGCGGCTATGGGTCATGGACTCCAACATCTGGGTGGCGGTTATAACGGGTTTGCCGGCTAAATTGGCTTTTTGCATAATATGCTTTTGGGCCACGGCGATCCTTTCGATAGGAATCTCAACGCCCAGATCTCCACGGGCGATCATGATGCCGTCGGATGCTTGCAGGATATCATCCAGGTGATCACGTGCCCCGATGCGCTCGAGTTTAGCAATAATAAACGGGTCATGGCCGAGGTCTTTGGCGGCCTGGCGAACCGCCAGGATGTCCTGGGCGGTTTCAACAAATGACTGGCTGACAGC
Source organism: Desulfobacterales bacterium (assembly GCA_050122475.1). GTDB lineage: Bacteria > Desulfobacterota > Desulfobacteria > Desulfobacterales > JAHEIW01 > JAHEIW01. Next base: position 2,544 of record JASFIV010000115.1, read on the forward strand.
ATCAACACCATTTTCCATGGCAAATTTGAGGCATTCATGATCGCGATCCGTAAAGGCGCTGATACCCAGATCGATATCCGGTAAATTAAGTCCCTTGCGGGACCGGAGTTGACCGCCAACGAGAACCTTACACTGGACCTCCTGGCCTTCCACATTCATGACCGCCATTTCAATCAAACCATCGTTTAAAAACAAATTGTCTCCCGGTTTGACCGCTTCGTGCAGTCGTGAGAAGCTAACCGACACGCGGCGCTGGTTGCCGATGATGTCTTCGGTTGTCAGCGTAAAAAGATCATCAGGCGCCAATTCAATCGGCTCCGCTTCAAATTCTCCGATTCGCATTTTAGGTCCGGGTAGATCAGCCATAATGGCAACCGGTTTTTCAGCAGCTTTGGCAGTTGCGCGAATTTTTTGAATGGTTTCCGCGTGGCTCTCGAAATCGCTGTGCGAAAAATTAAGCCGCGCGATATTCATGCCGGCCCGGATCATTCTTTCCAAAATTTCCGGGGAATCCGAAGCCGGGCCGATGGTGCACACAATTTTGGTTTTATTGGCAGGAAAGGGCATGGTTCTCCTCATATTATAGATTTCGGATTTTGGATTTTGGATTGCGGATTGTTTTCAGAGACCTAATCATTTCCATCCTTTAAATCCGCAATCTGAAATCTGCAATCCGCAATAGATAATTACATGCCTACTTATTTTTTGAAAGTTTGAGATACTCCATAATTCCTGACTGATACTTCGCTTCGAAGGCCTTCTCTATTTTTTGAATTGGATTGGCACCTAAAAATTCTAATAATTTGAACAATTTTTCTTTGCGCTCGCCATCGTCGGAAATGTTTTTCAGAAGGGTAATGTTCTCTTCGATCTCAAAATACTTCAATTTGGCATCCAGCGGCAGCTGCCAAAAGAGCAAAAAGCCCCTGTCCGGAAAATCGACATCCAGCAATTTATAGCAATACTGCATCACATTTTTTTCCAACTTTTCACGCATTTTGACGATTTTTTCCATTTCCGCATCAATATCCTCCAGCCTGAAGGGTTTGCCAAACACCTCGAAATACATTTTGATTTTGGGTTCGGTGCCCGACGGCCGCACCGTTAAGCGTAGACCGGTGATATCGGGAGTATTGTCCAGCTGATAGACCAGCATGTTCCGGGCGGATGTATCGGTGCGCGACAGATGCGGCTGCGGTTCGCCATCGCGGCGATCAATTTTATGCTGGACGCTGAAGCCTCCAAAGGCATCGATGTGGGTATCCCGCAGGTGGTTCATGATCATCAATATTTGCTCCATGCCTTTGGCGCCCAGCAGCCTGATTTCGGTTAAGTAATTGTGGCAGTAGCCATAACGGGCATAGATATCGGCCAGGTCATCTAAAAGTGTTTTGTCCCGTTTTTTAAGCTCAGCGGCATGTTCACCCAGCCAAATCGCTGCGCAGGCAGCATCTTTGTCTCGGGCGTAATTGCCCATTAGATAGCCGTGGCTCTCTTCGGTGCCCATAATGAAGTAATCGATTTTTTTATCGGTTTCAATTTTGTTCATGAGGTCACCGATATATTTAAACCCGACGAGCAAATTGCCGATACAGCGGATACCGTTTTCAGTGGCTATTCTTTGAATCAACGACGTGGTGACATCGGTTTTGATGATGACATTGTCCGGGATGAGCCGATCCTGTGACTTGTATTTTGAAATAGCATATTGCGAGAGAATAATACCGATTTCATTGCCACTTAAAAACCGCCAGTCGCCATTGTGTTTAACCATTACACCGATTCGATCGGCATCCGGATCTGTGCTGAGCAAAATGTCGGCATCCATTTCCCGGGCAAACGGCAACGAGTGGTCAAAGGATTCAACCACTTCCGGGTTGGGTATGTTGAAGGTGACGTTTTCAAAAGCACCGCTTAAACTGGACGTTGCCGGATCGAGGGTGACATCGAAATCCAGCTTTTTTAGGACCGGATAAACCGATGTCAGACCAGTGCCATGCAGAGGTGAATAAACGATCTTTAATTTACGCTCGCTGGAAAGCGATACCGGGCACACGGCCGCATAATAGGCCTCATCGATTTCTTTTCCGATAATTTCAATGAGTCCCTGGTCTTTGGCGGTGTCAAAAGCCAGGGTTTTGATTTCTTTGACATTCTGGGTGACTTCATCCACCAGGTTTTGATCATCTGGTGGTATCAACTGACCACCGTGCTGATCATAGACCTTTTTGCCGTTGTCAGTCGGAAGATTATGGCTGGCACTGAACATATCGCCGGAAACAGCGTTCAGATGCCGGATGGTAAAAGATAGTTGGGGAGTGCTGCGCGTCTCATCATACATATACACCTTGATCTGGTTGGCCGTATATACCTCGGCGGCGGCGATGGCCAGCTGGCGGCCGTCCAGATTTATGACCGGATTGGGGGCTGAGTCATCGTAGACGCCTTTTTGAACATATTTTCTGACATCATAGGTCAGTACAACCCCCCGTTGTTTGGCTTCTTCGCCGAACATCTTTATCAGGTATTGTGAATGGCCCTGGGCGGAGGCCTGGATGGTCCAGGTGTTAATGCGGTTGGGACCGATACCGACTAGACCGCGGCGGCCACCCGTGCCAAATGGAATGACCTGATAAAATGCATCGAGCAAAAAATTCCATCGTTCGTTTTTGATTAAATGTTGGATCTGGTGAACATAATCGCTAAACATGGGATCGCTTAACCAGATCTCCAGCCATTTTACTGCTGAATCAATATATTTTTGTGAAACATCCAGGGTATTGAAACCGCCTTTTGCTTTTGTGAGCAATACTTGTGTATCCATAAGGTCCACCTCAACTTATTACGAGTCATCATCTTTTTTCTTCAAGCCACAAATACTGATAAGGATTCATCTGAATTGCCGTCGTGTCGATATCCTCACTGGTCATTAAATCCACCATCGGACCACCTGTTGTGCCGGCGGGCAGGGAAACTGAAACCGATTGAGATGAAATATTTGTAAAAGCATAAATCTTTTGATCCGAGCTGTAGCGTTTGATCCCGAACACTCTTGGATCGACATCCAGAATTTCGAAATCGGAATTGGGGTGAAATGCCGGTTGTTTTTTGCGCGCCTTAATTAAATCCAGGTAGGGAAAAAATACCCGGGCGCGAAAAGAGTCGGGATTATTTAATTCTGAAATGAGCTTTTCTACCTGAAGTTTTTCGCGGTTGATGGTTCGGGCCCGGCCCGTTCGCCCGACGCCTTCAAGCCAGTTGCGGGAACCCAGCAAACTATGGATATAGGTAGCCGGCACGCCCGGCAGGGCATATTGAATGGCCTGGGAAGCCAGAAATTTTTCGGCCTGAATCGAGGAACGATCACCCAGAATGGCATCCACGTAGGTAATGTTTAACTCATAGGGGCTATCAGAGCCGTCGGGATTTCGCTTATAAGAGACCTGGCCGTCATTGGATTTTACAATTTCGATAAGTTTTTCGATTTCACTGGGTTCCAGGATGCCTTCCAGCGGTCGTACGCCAATACCATCATGGGAAGCAGTAAAATTAAAAAAAGTGTTGTTTTCAGATGCCAGATGCAGGCCTTTGGCCCAGTCAGAAAGGAGGCGGGCATCTTCTGTCACGAACGTGTAAAACAGCAACGGTGGCAGTGTAAAGTTATAAACCATCTGCGCTTCATCCTGACCGTCGCCAAAGTAGCTGATATTTTCATCATGCGGGACGTTGGTTTCGGTTAAAATGATCACATCCGGCCCCACCAGATCGAGCACCGCCCGAAACAATTTGACCATATCATGGGTCTGGGGCAGGTGAATGCAGTTGGTGCCGATTTGCTTCCACAAATAAGCGATGGCATCCAGCCTCAAGATGGTGGCGCCCTGATCGGCATAAAACAATAAAACATCGATCATTTGTACGAGCACGTCCAGACTTTTAAAATTGAAATCGATCTGATCGGCACTGAACGTCGTCCACAGATGCACCGTTTGGCCGTTCTTTTTGTTGTACTCCGATAAAAGCGGCAATGATCGCGGCCGGGTCACCATGGACAGATCGGTTGCCGGATCAACTTCAATGGCAAAATCTTCGAATCCCCTTTGACCGGCCAGGTAGTTTTGAAACCATTGCCCCTTCGAGGAGAAATGGTTGACGACATAGTCAAACATCAGCTCGAAGTCTTGACCGATGGCCACCACCTCCGGCCAGGTGCCCAAGGCCGGATCGATCTCAAAAAAATCCATAACCGAAAAGCCGTCATCGGAAGAGTAGGGGAAAAAGGGTAGAAAATGAATATTGGAAATGGCGCCCTTCAAATGTTGATTGGCAAATGCATGCAAAGTGGCCAGGGGCGCTTCACCTTCCTTTTTTAAAGAGTCGCCATAGGTGATCAGAACCACATCTTCCTGGGAAAAATAGCTATTTTTACTGCGTTTTTGAACGGCATACTTTTCAATGATGGGCGTAATTCGTTCCAGTGCAAGCGCTCCGGTCTGCTCCCCGTATATGCTGTTCAGCAGATCTTTTACCTTCTCCATAAAGCCTCTCCCTTTATCATATTACCTTAATTTTCATGAAAAATTAGCATTCATCAGGCGCCAACCAGTTATGGGCAATCATATAGTTCCTGAGCGACTGTTGCAAAACTGTGTATGAAAAATACTTTTTGGCTAACTCATAATCATGATCAATCATTTCCTGGCGAAGTTGCGGGTTATCCAGAACCGCCTTGGTCTGCTCAACGGCTTTATCGGTGACGTAGCCGTCAATTTCAATTACTTTAAAGCCCTTGGGCTTAATATCTTTGATATAAATTGAATATGTGTTTACGACGATGGGTTTTTTAAAATAAAGCGTCTCCAAAAAGGCGTTGCCGAATCCTTCAAACGTCGAAGGGTAAGTGATCAGATCCGCATAGGGGTAAATGTCTTCCAGAGTGTAAATTTTGCGCCCGTCCGGAGTGGTGCCTCTTTCCTCGTTGATGATGTCGTCAACGAAAATGGTGTTGACCTTCATCAGTTTGGAGTATTCCTTCAGCCGCTGCTCATAATCCCAGCCTTCATCACCGGAGGCGTGCGAGATCACCAGTTTGGCCTTGCGGTCCAGCCGGTGGACCAGTTCAATGGCATGCTCGATTCCCTTACGCTGGACCACACGGGTGGGCTGCAGGATGAAGAGCTCATCGTCCTCAATTCCCAAAGCCTGCCGAACATCGAATGTATATTCATCCGGCGGCGGCGGTGGATTGTCAAAATCCATCACATTGTGAACCACATGACCTGAAATACCGGTGCGTAAACTCAGCTGCGAGTCGGCAACCGAGTTGATGACCACATGCTCGATGGAGGGCAACACAGGCGGAAATGCCATTCTTAAATAATCCGAGACGGCATTAACCATAAAGCGGTCCCGCTCCCAATAGAAATCATGATGATGGGCGATGGTGGGGATGCTGGTTTCGGCAATAAATTCCGTTATCGCAATTCCCAGGGGAATATTCATCGGAATGGTTAGGGCGTTTTGCGGAATAATCAGATCGATGTCGAATTTTTTGACAAATTCATACAGATGATCTTTTATATGAATGGCCAGTTGATAGATTTTCTTGGATAGTGCTCGGTCCCTGACGGTGACACCAAAAGATTTATCATGAATTTTTCTTATTTCCGGATGGGTAAAATGGGCTTCTTCGACCAGATAGGATCGCTCCGGCGGCCGGTCCAGCTCGCCGGCAAAATAATAACTCGTCCAGCCGAACTTTTTAAAGATATTCGCCCATTTTTCGAGCTCCAGCGACACCCCGTCGGTGCCGGCAATGCGCGTAGAAATAAAACCGACATTTTTGACCCTCTCTCCGACCTTGGCAATTGCCATCAGCCCCTCCTTTCTTTCCGTTTTCCAGCAGCTATCCTTGATGCCTTGATATCAGCAACGGTTTAAATCTTATCCGCGCTTCCGAGCACATGTTTATTTTTATATTTGACCATTTTGATCAGCTCTTCGCGTGCCGGCCCCAGATATTTGCGGGGATCAAACTCAGCCGGGTTTTCGGCGAAGACCTTGCGGATAACGGCAGTCATGGCCAGACGGCCGTCACTGTCGATATTAATTTTGCAGACCGCCGAAGCGGCCGCTCTGCGCAACTGCTCTTCAGGAATGCCGACCGCATCCTCCATTTTACCGCCAAACGTGTTGATCATCTGCACATATTCCGGCTCCACAGATGAGGCCCCGTGCAGCACAATCGGAAAACCCGGGACCCGTTTTTCGATCTCAGCCAGAATGTCGAAACGAAGCGGCGGAACTTCTTCGCCGGGTTTTATCTTAAACTTATGCGCCCCGTGAGAGGTGCCGATAGAGATCGCCAGGCTGTCCACACCCGTTTTTTCAACGAAGGCTTCGACTTCTTCCGGTTTGGTATAATGCGATACCTCATGGGAGACTTCGTCTTCCACCCCGGCCAGGACCCCCAGCTCGCCTTCCACGGTGACATCCCGCTCATGGGCGTATTCGACCACCTGGCGGGTAAGAGCGGCATTTTCTTCAAACGGGTGATGGGAGCCGTCGAGCATCACCGAAGAAAAGCCGGAATCGATGCAGGCTTTAGCCAGTTCAAAGGAGTTGCCATGATCCAGATGCAGGGCGATCGGGATTTGCGCGCCCAGCGCTTTGGTCATCTGCACGGCCCCGGTAGCCATATACGGCAGAAAGCTGGCGTCGGCATACTTGCGGGCGCTGCCGGACACCTGTAAAATGACCGGTGATCTGGATTCCGCGCAACCGATGATGATGCCTTGCAGCTGCTCCATATTGTTAAAATTATAAGCCGGGATGGCATAACCGCCTTCCATGGCTTTCGCGAAGATGTCGCGGGTGTTCACCAGCCCTAGCTCGGTGTAGTGCTTTGCGTCCGCCATATTGCCTCCTTAAATTAACTTTGCGAGATAATAGGTTCCCTTAGTTTTTATTGAGAAATGAGCAATTTTTTCGATGCGCTAGGCCGCACAAGGGATTTATTTCGGGGCGTACTTAGAGTACGTCGAGGAATCAAATCCCGCGGAGAACAACGCTCATCAAAACAAAGCGAAAAAGGGCCATTTCCAATAAGAACTACCGATCGGAGAGTGCTGCGACGCCAGGCAACACCTTGCCTTCCATAAATTCCAGTGACGCGCCGCCACCGGTGGATACATGGGAGATCCTGTCGGCCACACCGGCCTGGTCAACGGCCGAGGCGGAATCACCGCCGCCGATGATCGTGGTGGCGCCATTTGCGGTTGCCTCTGCCAGGGCAGTTGAAATGGCAAATGTTCCCCTGGCGGTATCTTCAATTTCAAAAACGCCCATAGGCCCATTCCAGACAATGGTTTTAGCGGCTCTGATAATCGCGCGAAATTTTTCGGTCGATTGCGGTCCAATGTCCAGACCGTATGTATCGGCGGGAATCGCATCCGCAGCAACTTCCTTCAGGGTGCCGACCTGGCGTTGATCAAAATCAAACGTATCGGAAACCCGGCAGTCAACCGGCAGAATGAGTTTATCGCCGCCCTGGGCCAGCAGTTCTTTGGCCAGTTCAATTTTATCTTCCTCCAGCAGCGATTTGCCGATTTCTTTCCCCTGGGCCTTAAAAAAAGTATAGGTCATCCCTCCGCCGATAATGATGGTGTCCACCCGGGGCAGCAGGTTGGAAATAATATCAATTTTACCGGATATCTTGGCACCGCCTAGAATGGCGACAAAAGGTTTATCCGGATATTGCAGGACGCCGCCCAGATAGGCAATCTCTTTCATCAACAGATAACCGGCAGCACATTGATCGATATAATGGGTTACACCTTCAGTGGATGCATGGGCCCGGTGCGCGGTGCCGAAGGCATCATTGACATAAACATCACCGAGTTTGGCCAGTCGGGCGGCAAAGTCCAAATCATTTTCGGTCTCCTGTTGATAGTAGCGCAGATTTTGCAACAGGAGGATTTCACCTTCACCAAGGGTTTCCACGGCGTTATCGACATCGGGCCCGATGCAGTCTTCGACAAATTTCGTTTTTCTACCGAGCAGGGCGTTGAGGACTGTTACACAGGACTCTAAAGACATCTCCGGCACACGTTTGCCTTTGGGCCTGCCCAGATGAGACATTAAAATCAGCTTGCCGCCGTTCCTGGTGATATAGTTGATGGTGGGTATAGCAGCCCGGATGCGTTTATCATTGACCACACGTCCGCCCTCCAGAGGCACATTAAAATCAACCCGCATCAAAACGCGCTTGCCCTTAATGTCTAAATCCTCAACGGTCAGTTTGTCCATACCTTTTTCCTATGTCTGTTTGACTAAAATTCACCACAAAGAGCACAAAGACACACTACAGTTAAATGAAAAATAGACACTATTGCCCTTCGTGTCCTTCGTGCGCTTCGTGGTGAAAACTAAATTTTATGAATCACAGCGAAAAGCACAAAGAAGCACCAAGATTCATTTACGAGAACGCTGCCAGCATACCGATCAGATCCACAACCCTGTTCGAATAGCCCCACTCATTGTCGTACCAGGAAACAATACGGGCATAGCCGTCTTCTTCGGAGCTGGTCGAGAGGGCATCGAAGATGCTCGAATGGGTATTGCCGATGATATCGCTGGAGACCAGGGGGGCCTCACTGTATTCGACGACAGCTTTCATGGGACCTGCAGCGGTTTCGCGAACGGCGGCGTTAATCTCATCGCGGGACGCCTTTTTGCCCAGTCTGACGGCCAGATCCACGATCGAGCCGTCCGGCACCGGAACGCGCATGGCCAATCCGTCCAGTTTGCCTTTCAACTGGGGCAGCACCTTTCCGACAGCGACGGCAGCACCGGTGGTGGTCGGAATGATATTTTCACCGGCTGCCCGGCTGCGGCGAAAGTCTTTATGGGGTACATCCGCCAGTCGCTGGTCATTGGTGTAAGCGTGCACTGTGGTAATGAAGCCTTCTTGGATGCCAAAAGTCTCATCCAGGATTTTAGCGATGGGTGCCAGGCAATTGGTGGTGCAGGATGCGTTAGATACAATGCGATGCTCCGGTTTGAGTTCATCATCGTTAACGCCGATCACAATTGTGGCGTCGATTTCTTCCTTTGCGGGCACCGTTAGAATTACTTTTTCCGCACCGGCGGCCATGTGTTTTTCCAGCGGGTCGCGATGGCGGAAAACACCGGTGGATTCAATCACAAATTGCGCCCCTAAATCCTTCCAGGGGATGTTGGCCGGATCGCGATGTTCGGTCATGGCCACTCGTTGATCATCAACGGTCATGGCGTCGGCTTCAGCGGTTACCTCCTTATCAAAGATGCCCATGACGGTGTCATATTTGAGGAGGTAAGCCAGTTGCTCATTATCAAACAGATCATTGATCGCTACCACTTCCATGTCATCGCGATCGCTGATAATTCGAAATACACTTCGGCCGATACGGCCGAAACCATTTATGCCAACTTGAATCGCCATTATGCGGCCTCCTTGTCTATTTCCATAAATTTTTCAATTAAATCAACCACCCGATGGGCATATCCCCAGCCATTGTCGTACCAGGCTAGGGTTTTTGAAACGTTTTCTTTCTGGACCATGGTGGCCATCGAATCAAAGGTGCTGGAATAGGTGCTGCGAATGATATCGCTGGAAACGATGGGATCATCCTCATAGCTCAAAATACCCCGCCATCGGTCCGATGCGGCCGCCGTTCGGATCACCTCGTTTATGGCCAATTCCGTTACCGGTTTTTCATGCCAGCAGACCAAATCCACCACCGACCCGTTGGGAACCGGAACGTTCATGGAGGCGCCGGTCAATCGTCCCGCCAGATCCGGAATCAGATCAGTAACCACCTGGGCGGCGTTGGTTTCCTGGGGAATGATATTTTCGGCGGCTGCGCGTCCGCGCCGTTTATCTTCGGAGGGCACATCCGCCAGGCGCTGCTGGTTGGTATAGGCATGAACGGTACTCAAGAATGCGCGCTGTATACCAAAAGCCTCGTTAAGGATTTTGACGACAGGTGCGGCACAATGGGCCGTGCAGGACCCGTTGGAAACGATTTTATGTTCTGCTTTGAGCTGGTCATCGTTAACGCCCATCACCACGGTGATATCCGGCGGCGTTTTCTGGGGCACGCACAGAATCACGCGTTTGGCGCCCTGTTTCAAATGCTTTTCAAAGTCCTCTCGGGTCCGGTACTGGGCGGTGGCTTCAATCACCACGTCCACGCCTAGATCCCCCCAGGGCACATCACCGGGCTCTTCTTCAGAAAGCATAGGAATCTGGCGGCCGACCACATAGAGATTATTTTCCTTGATGCTGACCTCGTCGGGAAAAGGCCCTAATATCGTATCGAAACGCAACAGGTACTCCAGGGCCTTGTGATCGGCAATATCGCTGATGGCGGCGAGTTTAATGTCTTCGCTCTGGTAAAGAATCCGAAACAGATTCCTTCCGATTCTGCCAAAGCCCATTAGGCCGATGGTTGTTGCCATACGTCACCTCCTTGCTGTCATTAATAGACGTTAATTGATGCCTATTTTGGGGTCCGAAAACAATTGTGAGCAAAAAATTTCACAAACAAAATGGCAAAGGGCTCAGCGCATAGCGCATAGTGTAAAAAATCTGATCGGCTTCCTTTTAATCATAACGCTATACCCTCTGCCCCATGCGCTATGCCCATTTTCCTGCGGAGAAAAAATCTCAACAAGACAAAGTGAAAAAGGTCGATCTCTGAGTAAAATCTATTCGATTTCGATGATACTTGGTGTGTAGTCCTCCGGCGGTTCAAAACCCAGCAGCGTCAGACAGGTCGCCGCCAGGCTGCTAATCCCGAGATCTTTATGCTTCGATAGCTTCATTTTGACACTACCGTCGGGTGCATACACATAAGCAAACACCGGATTGAGTGAATGGGCCGTGCGTGGTTTGGGTTTGCCGGTCTTTTCATCATAGATGACCT